>CADBPL010000039.1 GCA_902796535.1 Oscillospiraceae bacterium | reverse complement strand
CATGGCAGCGCACATCCTGACGGCGTATTTTCCGCCATATCTCGCAAAAATACTCGTTAATACACCAAGTATTGCCTGCGTTTTTTGCTTCATCTGACGAAAAATCCTCTCGTCAACCTGCACACTGCCACACGGTTCAGCGGTTACTGAAGCAAAAAGAGCATCGAACCGCTCTATCAGATCAGCTTGAGTTGCTCGGCGCTGTCCTCTTCGGAAAGCAGCGCGCCCAGCGACGGCAGCGTTTTGGTGCGGTAGCGGTAGGGCTTGGCAAATTCACCCGGGCGGTAATCGCGCACCCGAACCAGCCGCTGGCCTTTTTTGAGCGTCATGACCGCCACGCCCTGCGTGTCCTTCGTGGTTTTGGCGGCGACCGAACCGGAATTGAACAGCAGATGGCGGCCGGCGGAGGAAACCAGAACGAAGTCGCGGTCTTCTTCAATGTGGCGCACGGCCACGAGGGGGCTTTTGTCGCTGTAAGCCTTGATGAGCTTTTTACGGTTGGTCTTGGTGTTGTAAGACGCCAAATCGACCTTGGCGACCTTGCCGTTTTCAAAAAAGAACAGCACCCAACCGCTGTAATTCCTGGTCACGACGGTGTCGAAATAGCTTTCGCCCTCGTCCATGCCGAGCCGGGAGGGAATGAAATCGCCCAGCGTGCTGGCCTTGGTGTATTCAAAATCATCCGCCTTGGCCTTGTAGACCTGACGCTGATCGCTGAAAAACAGCAGCTCCACGTCGTTGGTGGTGTCCCACGAGGCGGCGATGGCGTCGCCGTCCTTCACCTTCTGTTCACCGCTCATGCGCAGCGACTGGGGTGAAATCTTTTTGAAGTAGCCCTGCTGCGAAACGAACAGGTGAACCGGTTCGTCGGAAACGGTCGGCTCTTCGTTTTCTTCCGCAAGCTCCACCTGATAAACGATCTCGCTGCGGCGCTCTTTGCCGTATTTTTTGCTCACGCCGTCCAGCTCTTTGATAATGATCTTTTTGACGCGGTTCGGATGAGACAGGATATCCTCCATGTCGCCGATGGCGTCCTTGAGGTTCTCGATATCCTTCGTGTGCCTGAGGATATATTCGCGGTTGAGGTGACGCAGCTTGATTTCCGCCACGTATTCCGCCTGCACCTCGTCGATGCCAAAGCCGATCATCAGGTTGGTGACCACTTCTTTTTCTTCATCGGTGTTGCGGATGATGGCAATGGCCTTGTCGATATCCAGCAGGATCTTTTGCAGGCCTTCCAGCAGATGCAGGCGCTCTTTGCTCTTGCTCAGTTCAAAATAGATGCGGCGGCGCACACATTCCGTGCGGAACGCGATCCACTCCAGCAGCAGCTCCTTCACGCCCAGCACGCGGGGCATGCCGCCGATGAGGACGTTAAAGTTGCAGGAGAAGGTGTCCTCCATCGGGGTGGTCTTGTAGAGCTTGAGCATGAGCTTGTCCGGGTCGACGCCGCGCTTGAGGTCAATGGTGATCTTCAGACCCTTCTTATCGGTTTCGTCGCGCACGTCGCTGATCTCTTTGAGCGAACCGCCCTTGAATTTTTCGATCATTTTTTCAATGATCGCCTCCGCCGTGGTGGTCGGCGGGATCTCGGTAACGTCAATGCAGTTGTTGGACTTATCATAGCGGTAACGGGCGCGCACGCGCACGCTGCCCCGCCCCTCGTGAATGATGTGATACATCTCGACGGGGTTGTAGATGATCTGGCCGCCGCCGATAAAATCGGGGGCTTTGATGATCTCGCCCACATCGTAGTCGCTGTCTTTGATCAGCTCCTGCGTCACGCGGCAGATCTCATTGAGGTTGAACGGACAGATGGAGCTGGCCATGCCCACAGCGATGCCCGTGTTGGCGTTGACCAGCACGCTCGGGAACGAGACGGGCAGCAGGGTCGGCTCCTTCATGGAGTTGTCGTAATTGTCGACAAAATCGACGGTGTCTTTATCGATATCGCCGAACAGCTCGGCGCAGATGGGTTCTAACTTTGCCTCGGTGTAACGCGAAGCCGCCCACATCATATCGCGCGAATACGCCTTGCCGAAGTTGCCCTTGGAATCAACGAACGGGTGCAGCAGCGCCTCATACCCGCGGGACAGACGCACCATCGTGTCATAAATAGCGGCGTCGCCGTGGGGGTTGAGCTGCATGGTGCGCCCGACGATGTTGGCGGATTTGACCCGCGCGCCGGTGAGCAGCCCCATTTTGTACATGGTGTAGAGCAGCTTGCGGTGCGCCGGCTTGAACCCGTCGATTTCGGGAATGGCGCGGGACATGATCACGCTCATTGCGTAGGGCATATAGTTGACTTCCAGCGTTTCGGTGATCAGCTGGTTGACGACTTCACCGGCGCCGAGGATGTGAGCGTTCGGGTTTTCTTCGCCGACAAATTCTTTTTCTTCTTTTTTCTTCTTTGCCAAAGTTCACCCGCTCCTTTCTCAGCTGACGTCGGTCAGGTCTAAATATAAGTGGCCGTTGTCGGCAATGTGCTGCTTGCGCCCGGCCAGATTATCGCCCAGCAGCAAATCAAACACGTCGGACGTTTTCTGCGCCATATCCGGCTCGATTTTGATCAGACGGCGCGTTTTGGGGTTCATGGTGGTCAGCCACATCATGTCGGCGTCGTTTTCACCAAGCCCTTTGGAGCGCTGGATGGTATAGCGCTTGCCCTCCAGCTCGGCGAGCACGTCGGTTTTTTCGCGCTCGGTGTAGGCAAACCACGTTTCATCCTTATAATTGATTTCATATAATGGCGACTCCGCGATATAGACGTAACCCTCTTCGATGAGCGTGGGCATCAGGCGGTAGATCATGGTCAGGATCAGCGTGCGGATCTGAAAGCCGTCCACGTCGGCGTCGGTGCAGATGATGACCTTGTTCCAGCGCAGGTTGTCCAGACTGAAGGTGGAAAGGTCCTTTGCGTTTTTGCCGCCCTTGACCTCCACGCCGCAGCCGAGCACCTTGATCAGGTCGGTGATGATGTCGCTTTTGAAGATGCGGTCATATTCGCTTTTGAGGCAGTTGAGGATCTTGCCGCGCACGGGAATGATCGCCTGAAATTCAGAATCGCGCGACTGCTTGCACGCGCCCAGAGCCGAATCGCCCTCCACGATGAACAATTCACGCTGGTTCACGTCCTTGCTGCGGCAATCGACGAATTTCTGCACGCGGTTGGCCATGTCGTTGCTGCTTTGCAGGTTCTTTTTGAGGTTTTGCCGGGTCGATTCCGCGCGCACGCGGCTGCGCATATTGATGAGCACCTGGCCGCAGATCTTTTCGGCGTCGAGCTTGTTTTCAATGAAATAGACCTCCAGCTGATGGCGGAAAAACTCTGTCATCGCCTCCTGGATAAACTTGTTGGTGATGGATTTTTTGGTCTGGTTTTCGTAGGAGGTCTGAGTGGAAAACGAGGAAATGACCAGGATCAGACAGTCTTCAATATCCTGAAAGCTGATTTTCGGGTCGGTCTTGGTGTATTTGCCGTTTTGCTTGAGGTAGGCGTCGATCTGCGACACAAAGGCGCTTTTCGCCGCCTTTTCGGGCGCGCCGCCGTGCTCGAGCCAGGAGGAATTGTGGTAATATTCCTTGAGCTGGCGCTTGTTGGAAAAGCACAGCGCCGCGTTGATTTTGAGCTTATAATCCTTTTGATCCTCGCGGTCGCGGCCGACGCGCTCGCACTGCCACACCTGCGTGGCCGTCATGGCGTCCTCACCGGCAAGCTCGTCCACATAATCCTTTATGCCGTTTTCGTAGCAGTATTCATAGGTGTCAAAGCTTTTGCCGACCTGATCGCGCAGAATAAATCGGACGCCTGCGTTGACCACACTCTGGCGCTTGAGCATGGCCTGATAGTATTCCAGCGGCACGTCAATGTCGGTGAACACCTGCAGATCGGGTTTCCACCTGATGCGCGTGCCCGTATCTTTTTTGGCATACGGCTCCTTTTGCATATCGCCCACCGGCTCGCCGCTGCGGAAATTCAGAAAGTAGCGGTAACCGCCGGTTTTGATCTCGGCCTCCATGTATTCCGACGCGTACTGCGTGGCGCAAAGGCCCAGACCGTTGAGGCCGAGCGAATATTCATAGCTGCCGCCGTTGTTGGTGTCATATTTGCCGCCGGCGTACATTTCGCAAAAGACGAGCTTCCAGTTGAATTCGTTTTCCTTGGGGTTGAAATCGACCGGGATGCCGCGCCCGAAATCCTGCACCTCGACGGAGCCGTCGGCAAAGCGGGTGATGACGATGCGGCTGCCATAGCCCTCTCGCGCCTCGTCGATGGAGTTGGAGATGATCTCAAAGATCGAATGCTCGCAGCCCTCCAGCCCGTCCGAGCCGAAGATGACGGCGGGGCGCTTGCGCACGCGGTCGGCGCCCTTGAGCGTGGTGATGCTTTCTACCGAGTATTGTTGTTTTTTCGGCATTCCTGTTCCTCTCTTATCATTCAAGTGACCGCTGACAAAAAATCAGCGGTCAACAGCTTTTATTCGGCGGCGGGGGTCGGCTGAGTCATGAAGCTCCTGAACGCTTCGCCGGACATTTTTTCATGCTCGATCAGGTAGGCGGCCACGCCGTGGAGCTTTTCGAGGTGTTCCTTCAGAATGGTTTCGCAGCGCTCGTAGGCGTGAGAAACAATGGAATTGATCTCCTGATCAATGCGCCCGGCCACGTTTTCGGAATAGTTGCGGGTATGGTTGAAATCGCGCCCTAAGAACACTTCATCGTTGCCGGAGGTGTAGGCGATGGGGCCAAGCTCGCTCATGCCGTATTTGGTGACCATGCTGCGGGCGATCTCGGTGGCGCGCTGAATGTCGTTGGACGCGCCCGTGGAAATATCGCCCAGCACAAGCTGCTCGGAAACACGGCCGCCCAGCAGTGTGACGATATTGTCGAGCATATCGTTTTTGGTGGTGTAGTTTTTATCCTCCGCCGGAATGGACATGGTGTAGCCGCCGGCCAGACCGCGGGGAATGATGGAAATTTCGTGCACGGGATCCTGCGTGTCGAGGCAGAAGGTGGCAACGGCGTGACCGGCCTCGTGATAGGCGGTGAGACGCTTTTCTTTATCGCTCATCTTATGCGACTTTTTCTCGGTGCCGACCATGACCTTAACGGTCGCCTCTTCGATCTCCTGCATGGTGATGGCCTTTTTGTTTTTGCGCGCGGCCAGCAGCGCCGCCTCGTTGAGCAGGTTTTCAAGGTCTGCGCCGGTGAAGCCGGCGGTGGAGCGGGCGATCACGTTCAGATCAACGTCGGGCGCGAGCGATTTGTTTTTGGCGTGGACGACCAGAATGGCCTCCCTGCCCTTGAGGTCGGGGTAATTGACCGTGACCTGACGGTCAAAACGGCCGGGACGCAGCAGCGCCGGGTCGAGAATGTCGGGGCGGTTGGTGGCGGCGATGATGATCACGCCCTCGTTCGCGCCGAACCCGTCCATTTCAACAAGCAGCTGGTTGAGCGTCTGCTCGCGTTCATCGTGGCCGCCGCCCATGCCGGCGCCCCTGTGGCGGCCGACCGCGTCGATCTCATCGATGAAAATGATGGACGGCGAATTCTTTTTAGCCTGATCGAACAGGTCGCGCACGCGGCTGGCGCCGACGCCAACGTACATTTCGACAAAATCGGAGCCGGAAATGGAGAAGAACGGCACGTCCGCCTCGCCGGCAACCGCGCGGGCCAGCAGGGTTTTACCCGTGCCGGGAGGGCCGACGAGCAGCACGCCCTTGGGGATGCGCGCGCCGATCTCGGTGAATTTCTCGGGGCTGCGCAGGAAGGCGACGATCTCTTCCAGTTCTTCTTTTTCTTCATCTGCACCCGCCACGTCGGCAAAGGTGGTCTTGCGCTTTTCATCCTGCGCGTTTTTCACGCGCGCCTTGCCGAAGCTCAGCGTGCGGTTGGTTTCGCCCGTGATGGATGCGTTCATGCGGCGCACCATGACGAACATCAGCACGCCGAGCACGATCATTAAGATCATGGTGGGCAGCACGTTAATGAGCCATGAGCTTTCGGAGCCCTTTTCGTAGTCGTATTTGATGGGCGCTTCCTTGTTCGCGAGGTTGTATTTCGTCACCGTGTCGTGAATATCGGCAACGAACAGCTCCACATTGGGCACCGTATACTTCTGGGCCGTCTTGTTTTCGCCGCGTTCCACATAGGTCAGCGCGCCGGAGCTGAGGTTAAGGCTGAAGCTGCTGATCTCATTGTTGTCAAACTTGGAAACGATCTCATAATACTTCGGCTTTTCTTTTTTCATGGAGCCGTTCGCCGAATAGAACGCAATGCCGACAATGACCAGCGGAATGATCAGATACGGCAAAAGGCTCCTGATTTTTTTAGCATTCATCTGTTTCATTTCTCCTTACAATCGTTTTGCCAAAAGCGGTTATTTTTGCTCATAAACCTCCGGTTTTAATATACCCACAAAGGGCAGATTGCGGTATTTTTCGGCGTAATCCAACCCGTAGCCGACAATGAACGCGTCGGGCACCTGCGCGCCGGAATAATCGGCCTTGACGTCAGCCTTCCGGCGCTCCGGTTTGTCGAACAGCGTGCAGATGCGAATGCTCTTCGGATTGCGCACGGAAAGGATCTCCATCAGGTTGAACAGCGTTACGCCGCTGTCGAGAATATCCTCCACGATCAGCAGATCAAACCCCTCAAGGTTGATATCCAGATCCTTGAGAATTTTGACCTTGCCCTTGCTCTCGGTGGAGCTGCCGTAGCTGGACACCGCCATAAAGTCGATCTCGCAGGGCAGCGTGACGCGGCGCATAAGCTCCGACATGAAAACGATGGAGCCTTTTAAAATGCTCACCAGCAGCAGATTCTTCCCCTCGTAATCCCGGCTGATCTGCGCACCGAGCCGGGCCACGATCGCGTCAAGCTCCTGTGCGGAAAACAGGACGGATTCGATATCTTGCATCATATCGCTCATTGTTTGCTTCCTCTCACTCGTACTTTGACAGAATAAGCAGCCTTTTCGTGTTTTCGCCGACGGCGCAGCGTTCGCTCACACCGACGCCGTCCGCCCAGACGACGCCGTCGTCATCCCGCAACAGAATGACCTTTTTGCGGTTTTCCGGCTCAATGCCGGATTCGGCGAACAGGCGGCGCAGCGGCCTGGTCACACCGCGCCCGGGAAGGCGCAGCTTATCCCCTTCACGGATGCTTGAAAAGACAAGCTTTCCGTTTATTGTATCATAATCTATGCAATTATCCAATAGGGGTTTACTAAAATTTTGCATTTTTATTTTCGTGATTTCCTGATAATATTCGACAAGAACCGTGCCGTAGGGCAGAATATTGTCTCCGCCCTGCGCGGGGCGGCTCCAATCCTCGGCCTGCTCGGGCTTGCGGTAAAGCGCCCCGTCGCGCACCCGCAGGGAAACGCCGCCGCCCACCTGAACGTCGCCCCCTGTGCGCAGCAGCGCGCACACGTTCAAAATATGAAGCTGTTCGGGTCTGACGCCGGTCAGGCGTTCGATCGCGGCGGCGACCGCCCGCTTTTGCAGCGACGGGTGAACGCTCAGCAGCGCGTCGACCCGGTAGCCGGTTTCGGTCTCAGCCCGTTCCAACACGCTCTGCGCCAGCTCGGCGAGCAGCCCGTCATCCTCGCGCAGACCGTCGATCAGCCGGGCAAACGCAGCTTCAAACGCCGGGTTGCAGGCCTTCAGCTCCGGCACCACGCGGTGCCGCAGACGGTTGCGGGTGTAATCATCGCTGTCATTGGTGCTGTCGGTAATATAAGGAACGCCGTTTTCGCGGCAGTAGTTTTCAATTTCATCGCGGGAACAGTCGATCAGCGGGCGGACGATCCGGCCGCGCACCGGCGGAATGGCCGTGAGCCCGTGCAGCGACGCCCCCCGGCTGAGGTTGAACAAAAAGGTTTCTTCACAGTCGCTGAGCGTGTGCGCCGTGGCAATGAACGCGCCCTCGGCCGCCTGCTCCAAAAAAGCGTAGCGCATGTTGCGGGCGCATTCCTCCAGCCCCAGCCCGCTTTCCGCCGCCTGACCGGGCACGTCGCCATGGCCGACGGTGAGCGGAACAGCAAGCTTTTCGCACCATTCGCGCACAAACAGTTCATCCCGATCCGCCTCAGCGCCGCGGATGCCGTGGTGATAATGCGCCGCAAAAACGTGCAGACGGTATTCCTCCCGCAGGCTCAATAAAACGTGAAGAAGCGCCATCGAGTCCGCCCCGCCGGACAGGGCGACCAGCACCCTGTCGCCCGGCAAAAGCATTTGATGACGCTCTATTGCGTGCATGACTTTATTCTTCATATCGGGTCTTCTCCGCTGTTGAGAACAGGGTGTATTCCCCGTTCCAGTGCAGGTTGACGGTCTCTAACGGGCCGTGACGGTTTTTGGCAATGATCAGCTCCGCCTCGTTTTTCTTGGCCAGATCCTCTTCGGTCAGCGGCGCTTCATTTTCATTGATATAATAAAACGGACGGTACAGCATCAGCACAATGTCGGCGTCCTGTTCGATGGAGCCGGAATCGCGCAGGTCGGCGAGCATCGGGCGGTGGGATTTGCCCCGGCCCTCGGTCACTCTCGCCAGCTGGGAACAGACCACCACGGGAATGTTCAGGTCTTTGGCCATGAGCTTGAGGTTGCGGGTGATATCCGAAACCTCCTGCACGCGCTGCGCGCCGTAATCCCGTTCGGAACGCAGCAGCCCCAGATAGTCGACGATCACACAGTCCACATCGCGCATGCGGCGAACCCGCGCCTTCATTTCGGGCACGGTGATGTTGGAGGTATCGTCAAAATAAAGCTGACAGTGGTTCAGCGACCCGACGGCGACGCCCAGCCGCTGCCAGTCCGCATCGTCAAATTCGCCGGAGCGCATTTTTTTGACGTCGACCCGCGCCTCGGTGGCCAGCACGCGCTCAGCCAGCTGCGCCTTCGTCATTTCGAGCGAGAACATGAGCACCTTTTTGCCGCCGACGACCGCGACGTTGCGCGCCAGATTGAGCACGAAGCTGGTTTTGCCCATGCCGGGGCGCGCGCCGATGATGATCAGGTCGGACTTGTTCAGGCCGGAAATGCATTTATCCAAAAAAGAAAAACCGGTCGGACAGCCCTTGTGCTTCTCGCGTTCTTCGGGGTTGGAGATGACCTTGAGCCGCTCCAGCACCTCGTTGTTGATGATGTCGTCCAGCCGGGCGGGCGCATCGCTCGCACGGCCCTGACGGATGTTGTAGATTTTCTGCTCCGCCGCGTCCAGCAGCAGATCGGCCGAGGTGCTCTCGTCAACGGAAGAATCGATGATCTCGCGGGAAGCGGCAATGAGAGAACGGATATAGAATTTTTCGCGCACGATGCGGGCGTAAGCCTCCACATTCTGAACGGAAGGCACCGCCTGCGCCAGCTGATAGAGGTAAGTCTTGCCGCCGGCGTCGTCATAAACGCCCTCTTTTTTGAGCCGGTCCAGCACCACAAGCGGGTCGATGGGCTGCGCGTTGGCGTCAAGCTCGACCATGATGGCAAAAATCGCCTTATGCTGCGGCAAATAAAAATGATCGGATTTGATATGAACCAGAACAGTCGGCATACAGCGGGAATCCTTGAGGATGCTGCCGAGCACGGCCTGCTCCGCTTCGAGGCTGTAAGGCATATTCATGCCGTCATAATCGGTTGAAACGTCGGGTCCCACGCTGTCACCTCCTGACATTTTTTCTTGTCTCAGGGAACCTCTGAATAGTCGACGCGTTCAGATTGCGAAGAGATTTTTTCGTCGGATAAAACAAAAAGCAGCGTGAATGCTCGGTGTATTGACGAGCATTTTTGTGAAAGCTGACGAAAAAAGATCATGCAAGATGAACGCACGAGAATTATAGAGGTGACCCTGAATTATTCGCTCACCAGAACAAACAGCGACGCGGTCACGCCGTGGTTGAGCTTGACCGTGACGGGGAAGGTGCCGAAGGACTTGATATCCTCGACCTCCACCTTGCGCTTATCGAGCTCGACGTTGAAATCGGCCTTGATCTGCGCAACGATCTCTTTCGCGGTCACGGAGCCGAACAGCTTGCCGTTCTGACCCGCCTTGGCGGTGATGCGCAGGGTCTTGCCCTCCAGCTCGGCGGCGGCCGCTTTGGCGGCGGCTTTTTCGGTCTCGATGCGGTATTTTTCCGCCTGCTCTTTATTTTTCAGTTCCGCCATGGCCTGCGCGTTGGCCTCAGAAGCCAGATTGCGGGGAAAAAGGTAATTGCGCGCATACCCGTCGGAGGTGCTGACGAGCTCGCCCTTTTTGCCCAGGCCCTTGACGTCCTGTTTCAAAACAACTTTCATGGTGACATACGGCACGCGGCGCGCCGCTCAGGCGGCCGGTGTTTTCCTTTCTTCTTATAATGAAGGGTACGCGAACGAATCGGTGCTTACCGTTACTTCGTGCCGAAGATGCGGTCGCCCGCGTCGCCCAGACCGGGCACGATATAGCCGTGATCGTTGAGCTTATCGTCGACGGCGCCGATGTAGATTTCAACGTCGGGGTGCGCTTCGGACAGGGCCTTCACGCCCTCGGGCGCGCCGATGAGGCCCATGAATTTGATCCCCTTCGGGTGACGCTGCTTGATCTGGCTGATCGCGTCGACCGCCGAGCCGCCGGTGGCCAGCATCGGATCAAGCACGATCACTTCACGCTCCTGAATATCGGCGGGAAGCTTGCAGTAATATTCAACGGGTTTGAGAGTCTGCGGGTCGCGATACAGGCCGATGTGGCCGACTCTGGCGTTGGGCACAAGGGTCAGCACGCCGTCGACCATGCCAAGACCGGCGCGGAGGATCGGAACAAACGCGAGCTTTTTGCCGGCGATGACCTTGGTGTGCGCCATGGCCACGGGGGTTTTCACGTCACGCTCCGTGAGCGGAAGGTCGCGGGTCGCCTCAAAGCACATCAGCATGGCGATTTCGCTGACGAGCTCGCGAAACTGCATGGAAGGCGTGCGCTCGTCGCGTAAAACGGAGAGCTTGTGTTGAATGAGCGGATGATCCATAACATGTACTGCCATATTAAACACTCCTCTGAATTATTATGATAAAGAAAGAAACGGTGCGGTATTGCCCGGAATTACTGCTTGTCTTCGATCGCCTTGATCAGGTCGATCCGGCGCTGGTGACGGCCGCCCTCGAATTCGGTTTCAAGGAACACGTCCACGAGCATACACGCCAGACCCGGGCCGACGACGCGGCCGCCCATGGCCAGAATGTTGGCGTCGTTATGAAGGCGGGTATAGTAAGCGCTGAAATAATCGGAACAGCAGGCGCAGCGAATGCCCCTGACCTTGTTGGCCGCCATGGAAATGCCGATGCCTGTGCCGCAGCAGAGGATGGCCTTTTCGTATGCGCCGGAGGCGACCGCCGTGGCGACCTGCTCGGCAATGACGGGGTAATCGATCGCTTCACCCGTCAGGGTGCCGAAGTCGTGATAGGCCACGCCTTTTTCGTCCAAATGCTTTTTGATGCTTTCTTTCAGTTCATAGCCGCCGTGATCAGCGCCGAGTGCAATCATGATTCCCGCTCCTTTTCTGCTTTTCTTTTTTTCAGTTCCCGTTCCGCCTGCGGCACGCGCAGGTAGACGGGCTGGAGGCTGCCGCTGCCGCACGCCTGCCCGGCGGCGTGTTCCGCCGCCAAAGCCACCCCGGAGGCGCGCTGATATTTGAGCGCGGGCGGCGCAAGCAGCACATCGGCCTCGACCGATTTCAGATAATTATAACATAGATCGGCGCCATCGCCAAGTAGATAGATCGGTTTTTTTAATTTTTTTAACATTTCCGGCAACGCGCTGATCGGGATGGCCTGATCCTCGCACACCCGGGTCACAGCCTCTCCGCAAGCAAACGCGGCGGCATAAACCTGACTGCACCGCGCATCCATCACGCAGCACACCGAGCCGGGCAGGCCAAAGAAATTGTACGCCATCCCCTCCAACGTGGAAACGGCGCGGCACGGCTTGCCTGTAAAGGCCAGCCCCTTGACGGCCGCAACACCGATGCGCACCCCCGTGAAGGAGCCGGGGCCGTCAGCCACGGCGATCAGGTCGATCTCCTCCAGCGTCAGCCTTGCGGTATCCAGGCAGTTTTTCACCATGGGCAAAAGCGTTTGGGAATGGGTCAGGCCGGCGTTGACAAAGCATTCGCTGAGGATTTTGCCGTTTTCGCTCACCGCCGCCGAGGCGCAGACCGCCGAGCTTTCAAGCGCCAAGATCTTCAAGCCGTTCATCCCCCTCTATCGTAATGGTTCGCTGCTCCTGCGTTTCGCCCCGCTCGATGGTCACGAACAGAGCCTGCTCCGGCAGCGCGTTTTCAATGTTTTCGCTCCACTCCACGGCAAGCACCGCATCGTCCTGCTGATAATCAAAAAAGCCAGTGGTGTAAAGATCGTCCCACCCCTCGACGCGGTACATATCGAAATGGCACAGCTGTGGCGCGCCGGGGTAGACGTTGACGATGGAAAACGTGGGGCTGCTCACGCTGCCTTTTACACCCAGCCCCCGCGCCAGCCCGCGCACAAAAGCGGTTTTGCCCGCCCCTAAGCCGCCGAACAGCGCAACCACGTCGCCCCTGCGCAAAAGCTTTGCCAGAGACGCGCCGAGCTGTTCGGTTTGCGCAGCGGAATGCGAATCAAAGACTTTTTTCATTGTTTTCACCCTTTGAAACAAGATTATAGCACAAACCGCCCGGCAGAAAAAGTATTTGCTTGTATTTTTTTGGAAAATGTATTATAATCGCTTTTGTTCCGAATGATAACTGCCTTCAGGAAAGGGGGGCGACTTTATACAAACCGTCATCCGTTTTATCAAAGGGACCGATCTTTACCTGTTCTTTCTTTGCCTGCTCGCCTCCGTAATGGGCGTGCTGATGGTTCACAGCGCGACCCTTTGCAAGCTGACGGAGGGGCAGACCATCTTCCGCGACACGATCGTGATGATCGCGGCCGTTGCGCTGGGCGTTGTGCTCTGCCTGATCATTTCTGCAATCGATTACGAAGTGATCATGAAGCTCTGGCCGGTCATCGGCGGCGTTTCGCTGCTGCTGATGCTGCTGCTGTTCAAATTCGGCACCGGCCCGGCCGGACGAAGCGACGTAAAAACCTGGCTGGATTTCGGCGTGGTCTATTTCCAGCCGTCCGAGCTGCTCAAGGCCGCCTTCATCGTCACCTTTTCGGTTCATCTGGAGCTGGTCGGCAGCGGCATCAACCGCCTGATCAACATTCTGCTGCTGTGCGTCCACGGCGCCGTGCCGACCCTGCTGGTCGTGCTCACGGGCGACATGGGCTCGGCGCTGGTGTTCCTGATGATCTTTGCGGTGATGATGTTCCTGGCCGGCGTCAAGCTGCGTTATTTTGCCATTGCCCTTGGCACAATGATCGCCGCCGCCCCCATCATCTGGGTCAAGGTGTTCAGCACCATTCAGCGCGACCGTTTTCTGGCGCTGCTTTACCCGGAATCTTATCAGGACATCATCTACCAGCAGGCCCGGGGCAAAACCGCCATCGGCACCGGCCAGTTCTTCGGCAAGGGGCTGTTCAAGGGCCCGCTCACCCAATCGGGCTACGTGCCGGAAGCGAAAAACGACATGATCCTCAGCGCCGCGGGCGAAGAGCTCGGCTTTTTGGGCTGTCTGGGGCTGCTCGTGCTGTTTTTGCTGCTGATTCTGCGCATTGTCAAAATCGCCCGTCTGGCCGACGATAACCCCGCCAAATACCTGTGCTACGGCGTCGCCGGCATGATCGCCTCGCAGGTGATCGTCAACGTGGGCATGGTGCTGATGTATCTGCCTGTTATCGGCATCACCCTGCCGTTCATGAGCGCGGGCGGCTCGGCAAACCTTTGCGTCTATATCGCCATGGGGCTTGTGTTCAGCGTCTACCGCGTCAACAAGGATCAGGCGCCGGTGGATTTCCGCGTCATTAATCTGTATACGCCGTACAAATAATCGAAATTTTCGTTTTATGTGATATGTTCGGCAAAACCGAACGAGTCGATTTTTACTTTATAAAAAGCAGCATACCTCTTGTTTCTTGAGCTGTTAAAATTGCTGTATATTTGATTGGAGGGTTTAAATTGTTGTTTTTTGTTCCGTTTATTGTTCTTCTTCTCGTTATCGTTTGCCATATTGTCATCTTCAACAAAACCACCTATCACCAAACAACCGGTAATTCGTATTTTTCTACGGTTTTTGACAAAGGTCGTTACGGTGAATACCTGATTTCCAAAAATCTCAGACATCTTGAAAAACAGGGCGCCAAATTTTTATTTAACGTTTATTTTCCAAAAGAAGATGGCGAAACGACGGAAAGCGACGTCATCATGATTACCCCGCGCGGCTTTATCGTTTTTGAAAGCAAAAACTACAGCGGTTGGATTTTCGGGGATGAAAAACAAAAGATGTGGACGCAAACCTTACCTCAGGGGAAAGGCAAACCCGCTCATAAAGAAAAATTTTTCAACCCCATCATGCAGAACAATTTACATATAAAATATCTCAGATCAGTTGTCGGAGCCGAGTATTCCATCAAGTCAATCATTGCCTTTTCTGAAAGATGCGAACTGAAGAAGGTTACGGTTGTTTCATCGGACGTTCAGGTCGTTAAGCGCAATCACATTCGTCAAGCGGTTGAAACGGCGCTTGATATGATGCCGCAAGACGCGATGACAACGGAACAAATCGAACAGCTTTATCAGTTGATATATCCTTATTCGCAAGTCAGCGAAGCAATCAAACAACAGCATATTCAAAACATCAACCAGCACCATGAGAATTGAAAAGCAAGCGTTAAGAAGGAAGAGGTCAGAGGGATGAGGTGTGACCGAAGAAAAGCCTCTTCGTTCTGACCTCTTACTGATTCAATTTGCAAAGGAAAACAGAGAGTTTCACTATGAAAGCAATCAAACAAAAAAAGCCGATTCTCCTCCGCTTCATTCGCTGCGCCGTTGCCATTGAGCTCGCCTTGGCTTTGCTGGTCGCAGGGCTGAATCTGATCGTTTGTCTGGATTCCAAGGGCAGGATGCACAGCACGGAAGACCGCCTGAACGAAAACGAATACGACTGCATCATCGTGCTCGGCTGCGGCGTATGGGGCAAGCAGCCGACGCCGCTTCTGT
>CADBPL010000038.1 GCA_902796535.1 Oscillospiraceae bacterium | reverse complement strand
ATTCTCGACGCTCGCGCCCAATACCCCGACTGCTCGCTGGCTGATCTGTATGACGAATTGACCATGCCGCCCGAGCTGCGCAAAGCCCATCAGGCAAATGACAAAGCTGTAATGGCAGCCTATGGTTTCAGCACAAAAATGACCGAATCGGAATGTGTTGCCGCGCTCATGAAGCTGTATCAGGAGTTGACCGGCCAATAAGCCGCAAAGGCTCCCTTGAATAAAGGGGCTGAATCCGGCACGCAAGAATGCGTGCCCTACAAGCTGAACGCGGCGTTGTTTTTGAACAGCAACGCGCAATGTGTTTGTAGGGTCGGCATTCTTGCCGACCGCCGAAAAATCAAAGACGCCGGAGCCTGTTTGGCCTCCCTCACCGAGGGAGCCGTAAATAAAAAATCATTTCAAAGGAGATATTGAACATGAACAACACCAATTCCAACAACGCACACATGATCGCGCACCGCGGCTACTCCGCCATGGCGCCCGAAAACACACTGCCCGCTTTCAAGCTCGCCGGTGAAAACGGCTTTTGGGGCGCGGAATGCGACACCTCCCCCACCGCCGACGGCGTGTGGATCGTGATGCACGACGACACGGTCGACCGCACGACGAACGGCGAAGGCAACGTGCGCGATTTTACCTTTGACGAGATCCGCGCGCTGGCCATCGACGGCGGCAACCACACGGAGCAATTCCCCGAGGCCAACGTGCCGCTGCTGACGGAATACCTCGATATGTGCAAGCAATACGGCCTGTACTGCGTGATCGAGATCAAGGATTGCACCCCCGTTGAAATGCTTGGCGATCTGGCGGCGCTGCTCAGCGCCCGCGAAGAAAAAGAACGCTTCACCATCATTTCGTTCGGGCGCGAACACTGCCTGAAAATGAAAGCGCTCATGCCCGAAACGCCGGTTCTCTTTTTGACGGGCGACTTTGAAACGGACGACTTCGGCGAAAACATTCAGTTCTGCCTTGACAACGGGCTGGACGGGCTGGACTTCAACTGCGATTGGGGCGACGAAGCGCACGTGAAAGAAGCGATCGAGGCCGGCCTGCAGACCATGATCTGGACGGCCGACGATCCCGACGTTGTCAAAAAGTATTACGACTGGGGCGTGCGCGATTTCACCAGCAACAAGCTGCCGCCCAAAGCGATGGAAGGCATCCTTTGACCGAACCGAACGAATGAGAACGTAAAAATCAGAAAGGGGTGCGGCTCGGGTCTGAATGATGAGAGGTGCTATCTCTCCTCTTGCGCAAAGCCCGGATCGCACGATGGTAATTATGATAAAAAGACTGCTTGCGTTTCTGCTCGCTCTGCTGCCGGTTTTCGGCAGCATATTGCCGGTAACGGCCGCTGCCGAAGCAACGAAATCGATCTATTCCTCTTTTTGCATCCCCACCGGCAGCGTTCGCATGATCGGGCACCGCGGCTATTCCGCCGTCGCGCCCGAAAACACGCTGCCCGCCTTCCGGCTCGCCGGTGAAAACGGCTTTTGGGGCGCGGAATGCGACACCTCCCCCACCGCCGACGGCGCCTGGATCATCATGCACGATGACACCGTGGACCGCATGACGAACGGCGAGGGCAAGGTGATCGACCACACGCTTGAAGAATTGCGCGCGCTGACCGTTGACGCCGGGAACAACGTGGAACAATACCCCGGCACCCGGGTGCCCCTGCTGACGGAATACCTCGACGTGTGCAGGGAATACGATATGTACGCCGTGATCGAGATCAAGGGCTGCACCCCCGTTGAAATGCTTGACGATCTGGCGGCGCTGCTCAGCGCCCGCGAAGAAAAAGACCGCTTTCTCATCATTTCGTTCGGGCAGGAGCATTGCGCGCGAATCAAAGAGCTGATGCCAGAAACGCCGGTTTATCTTCTCATCGGCGGCAGCGAGGATTTTGCCGATTCGATGCAATTCGCCCTTGACCACAAGCTTGACGGCGTTGATTTTGCTCACATTTGGGGCAGAAAATGGGTGAAGAGCGCCCAAAAAGCCGGGCTGAAAACGGCGGTCTGGACGGTTGACGACGTCGCCACCGCCAATCAATTCTACCGCTGGGGCGTGCGGGATTTTACCACCAACGCGCTCACGCCCCAAGCGCCCGAGGGCAATAAGCTCCAGCATCTGATCTGGACGCTCCGCGATTATTTTTATCAAACTTTTTTCCGCAATTGAGATGAGGTAACCGAATGAGACTCCCTTTGCAGTTTTTCTATCGAACGCCCAGATCGGGTTGGACGCCGCTTTCGCGTTCGACCCTTCGCGCTGCGGCAAAGAAAACGCCGTGCGGCAAACTGACAACGCGGTTGGAAATCACCTGGCAGAACGAGGGCGAGCAGCCGTTGACCTGCCAGCTTGAATTGCGCGTCAAAACCGATTTTGCGTTTTCTCACTACGTCATCCCCGCCGTGCTTTATAACGGCAACGGCTGGGGACGGGGCAAGGAGCCGAAAGGGCTCAGCCGGGGCGGCGAGCCATGGGTGTTCGACCACCGCCGAACCGCCATCCCTGCCTGCACCATCAGCGAAAACAGGGAGCGGTTTTTCGCCCTGTTTGCGTCGAACGAATCCGCCGCTTCGCTGAACGCCTCCTGCTCCATGGTTCCAGGCGACGACGGCACGATGCTGCACCGCCTGCTCTACCCCGACATTGAAAAGCCCCTGACCTATATAAACCGTGACGCTTACGGCGCTGCGCAGGAAAACTTTCTCACGCTCGCGCCGGGTGAAAGCTTCACCACCGTTGCCTATGCGGTCAGCGGCGCGCCCGAAAGAGAATGCTTTGCCGCGGCGCAGGTGGAAGACGCTGCGCTCGACCTGCTCGCCGCGCCGTTCACGCCGCGCTACACGCCGGAGGAGCTGCAGCCGCTTTGCTGCGCGTTCGCCCAACGGCTGCTGGTTGAAAAAGGCGACCATCGCCTGATCTGCACGGGCAAAATGCCTCACCCGGACGGCGACTATGTGCCGCGCGTGGATTTTGAATTCGGCTGGTGCGGGCAAAACGGCCAGTACGCGCGCCTGTTTTTGCAGCGCGGCATTGAAACGAACGACCAAAGCCTGATCGAATTGGGCACGCAACTGCTGGATTTTTGGGCGAGCCGCACCGGCAGGACAGGCCTGATCTGCACGCGCTGCAACGATTCGCTCAAGCCCGACGTCACGGCGGACGTGTGCAACCTGAGCTATGCGGTGGCGGAATTCGCGCAGGCATACAGCATCCTGAAAGGACAGGGCCTCGAAAAAACAAAATGGCTCGCAGTCGCCGAACGCATTGCGAGCTTTCTGATCGAGCGGTTCGATGAAACGAACGGCTTTGGCAAGGTGTGGAACGTGAGGACCGGCGCCTGCCTTGACGGCGGCGGCACGATCGGCGCCTTTATGATCCCGGCGCTGTGTACGCTTTATCAGGTGACCGGAAAATCGCAATATCTGCAAAGCGCCAAGACCGCCTGCCGGTTTTACCGCGACCGCGATCTGGCGCGCTTTATGTGCACCGCGGGCGCATTGGACACCTGCTGCATCGACAAAGAAACCTCCGGCCCGCTGCTGGCCGGAGGCATCGCGCTGTTTGAATTGGAGCGCAGCGGGGAATGGCTCGACTGCGCCAAAATGGCGGGGTGGTATTTCTGCTCGTGGATGTTCCACCATGACACGCTGCCGAGCCCCGGCTCCGATTTTGAGCAGTATGGCTACCGCACACTGGGCGGCACAAGCGTTTCCGCGCAGCATCACCACCTTGACCCGTGGGGCGCGTGGGTGGTGCCGCAGCTGACAAAGCTGTGGGAATACACCGGCGACCGCCACTGGAAGCAGCGCGCCGATCTGATCTGGGCGAACGCCGTGCAAAACATTGCGCCGCCCGAGGGTATGGTTTTTCACGGGCACCGGCGCCTGGCCGGCGCGCAGAACGAAGCGTATTTTCACTGCTCCTGGGGCGACCCGGCCGCGCCCGGCGTCATCAACGAGTGGCTGGTCGCCTGGCCGCAGGCGTTCATCTGGAACACCGCTCGCTTTTTGGCGCAGCAGCCGGATGAGAAGTGACATGATGAAAAGAGCGGACTTGTTCGCCTGTGAACGAGCCCGCTTTTTTTATTTCAGATGCGCAACAAACCGAACCGTGCGGCCGTTGACGCATTCCGCTTTGATGCTGCCCTTATGCGCTTCGCAGATGCTGCGGGCAATGGACAGCCCGATGCCGAAGCCCCCTGTTTGCGCATTCCGCGATTTGTCGGCGCGATAAAACCGGTCAAAAAGCTTGTCCAGCTCGCTTTCGTCCACACCGTCGCTTTCGTTTTCGCTCACGAGCACGACGCCCTTTTTCTCTTTTTGCAGCGAAAAGCGGATCGGGGTGTTTTCGCTTGCGTATTTCACGGCGTTGTCGATGAGGATGGAGCAAAGCTGCCGCACGGCGTATTCGTCGCCCGTGTAAGAAATCGACGGCGCGACCTCCAGCCTCAGCTCGTGCCCCAACTGCCCGGCATAATCCTGAAACGATTCCGCCGTTTCGCGCACCGCGTCGCTGATGTTGAACGGCCGGAAATCCAGCGGAGATTCCTCATCCATCTTGGACAGCGTCACCAGCGAATTGACCAGCTCCGTCAGCTTTTCGGTCTGCGCCCTGGCCTTGTCGATCCATTTCTGCCGGCCGACCTCCAGCTCCAACACGCTCAGGCTGGTGGAAATGACGGTGATCGGCGTTTTCAATTCGTGCCCGGCGTCGGTGATGAACTGCTTTTGCCTGCGGTTGCTTTCAATGGCGGGCTTGACCGCCCGTTTGGAAAAAAGCACGATGAGCACGCAGATGAGCGCGCTGCAGATCACGGTGGCCGCAGCGGACAGAAGCAGAATCGTGCGCGCGGCGCTCATTTCGCGGTAATCATCCAGAAAGATCGCCTCATAGCTGCCGTCATCCTGTTTGGTGATTTTATATTTGTATCCGGCCGTGTAGCCGGTTCCCTCGCCGCGGCGAAGCGCAAGGTCGAGATACCATTGCGTATCCTCTTCGGTCACGGCGGCGATCTTGCTTAAATCGGCGCGGATCAGGGCGCCGTCCGCCTTATAACAGAGCACGAAAAAGCGCGTGGAAAACGGCGCTTCCTCGTTGAACTGTCTGTTCAGCCGCTTCGGCTCCCTGCCGTCCTTCGGCTTGTCGGGGCGGTCAAAGCCGGTCATTTTGCCCTTGTTTTCACTGATCATATCCAGCGTGTCGTCGAGCCTGGCGCTGACCGAAACGAAGTTGGCGACGTTGACGATCACGCACAGCAGCACCATGACCGACACGACCGCGACGGTTGCGATGGCGATGAATTCTTTACGCAGCTTTTTAATCATGGCCCGCCTCCAGAATATAGCCGAGCCCGCGGTTGGCGTGAATGGCCGACGCCGAGCCGATAGCTTTGAGCTTTTTGCGCAGGTTGGAAATATGCACCCAGACAACGTTGATTTCAGCGTCGGAATCCCAGCCCCACACGCGCTCCATGATCCGCTCGGCGGAAAGCACGGTTTTGGGCGAACGCATGAACAGCTCCATCACCTGAAACTCGCGGCCGCTCAGGCGAACCGACTGCCCGGTGCCGCACGAGAGCACCCCGCCGGCCGGGTCGAGCGAAAGATCCGCAAACGTTAAAACCGAGGGCTTGTATTCCTCGCGGCGGCGCAGGATGGCGCGCACGCGGCTGATCAGCTCATCCGGCTCAAAGGGCTTGGGCAGATAGTCGTCCGCCCCCATGTCAAACCCGGTGATCCGGTCATCCTTCTGCGCCTTGGCGGTGAGCATCATGATCGGCGTTTTGTTGCCGTCGGCCCGCAGCCGCCGCAGCACCTCGATGCCGTCCATTTTCGGCATCATCACATCCAGAATGATGGCGTCGTATTCGTCGGCGCCTGCATATTCATACGCCGACAGCCCGTCGTTGACGGCGTCGACCGTGAACTGATTCCTTTCAAAAAACACTGTCAGAGCTTCCGCTAAGTCAAGCTCGTCTTCCGCAATCAATAAGCGCATGGCTATCACTCCTCAGCTTGATTATATAGTATCTTTTTTCAAAAATCAATCATACCTGTTTTTCGCGCTCAAAGCGTTTCTTTGGCGGAAACCTTGCTGCAGGTGATGTTGAGGTTGCCGTTGCGCGTTCTGATCTCGTCGATAAACGCCTTGGGGATCTCGGCCGTTTTGAGCACGATCGCGTATTCCAGCTCAAAGAGCGTGCCCATGCTGGAGGTCTTGACCTTTTCCAGCGACGCTTTTTCGGTGTACTGCCCGAACAGATCGTCAAACAGCCCGTCGTAATCCAGCGATTCGGGGATGGTGATCTTCAGCGTGCGTTCGGCTTTTTTGCCGTCGCCGAACCGGATGAACTGTAGCAGCAGCATGAACAAGCCGATGATGGCAAAAAACAGCACCGCCAGCGTCACGTAGCCCATGCCCGTGGCCAGACCGATGGCCATGGCAAGGAAGATGGCGCCGATCTCTCTGGCCGTGCCCGGCGCGGAACGAAAGCGCACCAGACTGAACGCGCCCGCCACCGCAACGCCTGCGCCGATGTTGCCGTTGACGAGCATGATGACCGCCTGCACAATGGCGGGCAGCACCGCAAGCGTGACGGCAAAGGACTGGGAGCAGCGGTTTTTGAACAGATAAACCAGCGCCGTGAGCACGCCAAGCGCCAGCGAAACCCCCGTGCAGATGAGAAACGTGGTCAGGGTAATGGAATCGGTAATGATCGAAGAAAATGAAGTGATCGTGTTAAGCACTTAAACGCGCCTCCTTGGAAAGAATTTTGAGAATGTGTTTCTGATAGCACGCGCCGTATTTGGAAAACGACGTCGGATAGATTTTTGCTTCGTCAAGCAGCCGGCTCAGCCACAGCGGGCAGGCGCCCGGCATTTTGATTTCCATGAGAATATCATCCGTGTCAAGGATCGGTTCGCCGTGATCCCCCGCCTGCAGGCTGAGGTCATGGAGCCGGTAGCGCAGGTTCGTGTCGAACGTGATGCGCAGCTCCGGGTCGTCCCGGCCCTGATACGCCTCCCGGTCGTAGGCGATGAACGCCTTGGGCCGCGTGCGGTAAAAATGCTGAAAGTATTCGATCTCTGCGGTGATCTGGTCTTTTCGCTCGGCGGGTCGAAGCCCTTTGAGAAAGGAATCCGCGAAAAAAGGCGAAGCGGTGATCCTTCTTTTGTAGACGACGCCGTCAAACTTTTTCTTTAATTCCACAAACACTTTGTCGTCATCCTTCGGCACGCCGTAGCTTCTCATTCTGAGCTTTTCCTTATATATCGGTTTTTCCAGCGAAGCCCGGATCAGCCGGTAATCATCCGTATCATAATAGATGTTACATAAAGTATAGGTCGGATATTCGTCCGGCTTGATGAAGCCCATGAGCAACGGTTTGAAGAATCGGTACTGTTCCGGCGTCAAAAAGTATTTCTTTTCGACCCTTGCAAAGTTGAGTTGGATCGGCTTATTCATCTGGCACACCTCCTTGCTTTGCCCTGAGTATAAAACGCCAACCTAAAGAGAACCTAAAGCGAAAAAGTTTTTTCCTTTAGGTCAGCTTTAGGTTGGCGGATTATCATGCAGCCATAGCCGAAACGCAAACCGGCTATCAAAAAATGGAAACAACCATATTCAAAGGAGGAGTCACCATGAAAAAAACAGTATCCATTCTATCCGTTCTGCTCACCCTGGCGCTTCTGGCGTTTGTGCTGACCGCCTGCTTCGATCCAAAAACCGCAAGCACAACAACGGGCGGCAAAGCCAAAAGCAGCGCCGAAGGCACGGTCACCACCGCCGAAATTGAGGCGCTGGCCAAAGAAAGCGACGTGACCGTTGACACCGGCGGCGCGACAAAGATCCTGCTGGACGGCAGCGCGGCGACCGTGAACGGGTCCGGCGCCAAGGCGGACGGTTCGACCGTTACGGTCACGGCGGGCGGCACGTATGAGATCAGCGGAACGCTCAGCGACGGCAGGATCGTTGTTGACGCCGAAGGCGCAGACGTAACGCTCGTTCTCAACAACGCGAACATCACCTGTTCCAGTTCCAGCGCGATCTTCGTCTATCAGGCAAAGAGCGCGACCCTTTACCTCGCGCAGGGCACAAGCAACACCCTTTCAGACGGCAGCAGCTACACTTACAGCGACAGCTATTCCTCCAAAGCGGATGAAGAGCCGAACGCCTGCCTGTATGCCAAAGATGATCTGATCATTGCGGGCAGCGGCAGTCTGACCGTCAACGGCAATTTCAACAACGGCATCACCGGCAAGGACACGCTGAAAATCGAAAGCACCGCTCTGACGGTCAAGGCGAAAAACCACGGCGTCAACGGCAAAGACAGCCTGACCCTCAAAAAGGCGACCGTCAGCGTCACAGCCGCAGGGGATGCGCTGCGCGCGAGCAACGACACAGACACGGCGCTGGGCTATGTGGTGATCGCCGATTCGACCGTGACGCTGGAAAGCGGCGAAGACGGCATTCAGGCCGAAACCCGTGTTTCCATCGGCGGCACAACGCTCACAGTCAAATCGGGCGGCGGGCATGAGGCGGCCGACAGCAGCAGCAAAAACAGCGCCAAGGGCGTCAAGGCAGGCGCCGAATTGAACATTGACAGCGGCGTCTATTCGTTCGACTGCGCCGACGACGCGCTTCACGCCGACGGCAGCCTGACGGTCAACGGGGGCGAATTCACCATCACGACCGCTGACGACGGCCTGCACGCCGACAACACCGTCACCGTTAACGCGGGCAAGCTCAACATCACCGGGCATGAAGGCATTGAAAGCACGGTCGTGAAAATCAACGACGGCGCCATTGTGATCAACGCCAGCGACGACGGCATCAACGCCGCGAAAAAGACCGACGGCGTCACCCCGACGGTCGAGATCAACGGCGGCGAAATCACCGTCAACATGGGGCAGGGCGACACCGACGGCATCGACTCAAACGGCAACATTGTCATCAACGGCGGCACGGTCAACGTCAATGCGCAGTCCCCCTTCGATTATGACGGCACGGGCACGATCAACGGCGGCAAGGTCACTGTCAACGGCACGCAGGTGACCACCCTGACCAACCAGTTCGGCGGCGGCCAGGGCGGCAGGAACGGCGAACGCGGGCAGCGCGGACAGCGCGGCCAAAGCGGCCAGACCCCGCCGGACGACCAAACCCCGCCGGACGGTCAAACCCCGCCGGACGGCCAGACGCCTCCGGACGGCCAGACGCCTCCGGACGGCCAGACCTCGCAGGACGGTCAGACGCAAAACGGCGACCGTTCCTCCAAAAGCGGCAAGACCCGCCATAAAAAAACGGAAACAACCACCGCAGCTACCGCTTGAGCCAAAACGGCAGCGCCCCGTTATGGTATTATTTCAAACAAAAACGGAGCCGTCCCGAAACGCCGGGGCGGCTCCTGCCGTTATAAAATCTGTCAGAAAGCGAATCGTCATATTTTGGGCTATTCTGCTCCCAACGCCGGTCAGACTGCGTCCATTGCGGTCGGGTGGAAGATATGATCCCAAACCGACTCAATCAAGGAGAATTACTAAGAAGGTCGATCCGGCAATCGTTCCCTGACCGGCCGCGTTTATGCCCGTTTGGTTTTTTGCCGGAGCTTCATGCATTTGGCAAACAGCAGGCACAGCAGGGACATGGCCACGAGAAGGATCAGGATCCAGATTGCCGTGCCCGCGGTCCCCTTTTCAAAGAACCAGCCGATCGAGCCGAAATCGAGGAAAAAGTAAGGCGCGGTGCTGCCCGCCGCGTACTCTACGCCCAGCGGAACGCCGCAAAAGTAAAAAATGACGTAATACAGCGGCATGGCCAGCCCGAATAACGATTTGGGATACGTCAGATCAATGTCACGGTCAAAGACGAAGAAATCAATCAGCGCCAGGATCGGCACGATCGCGTGCAGCGAAAAATTGTTGAAGCTGAGCAGATAGTCGGCGCCCATCATGGGGGCAAGCATGGTGAAGAACACCAAAAACGTAATGGTGATCGCGACCGTGAAAATGTATTTGAGGATGTACCAGAACTGATTCACGAATTTTTTGCGCACCAGCTCGTTGATGAGGAACACGGCGCTGATAAGGATGATGGTGATGTTGCTCTGAACGGTGAAATACAGCGGCAGATACTTGCCGCCCATAAAGCCCGCCGATTGGATGGTGAACACGATGCCGAGCACGCCGATGACGATGAGCGCCGCCTTGATCAGAATACTGAATGCTTTTTTCATCATTCCGTTCCTCCTGTTTTGTAAAATGGCTTTGCAAACTTATTTTCTTTTATATACCACATTCCGACAATTGTCAATATTGCCGGTGCAATGCGCCGGAAGATGTTTTTCCGCTGCGCTCCGAAACAGCGCCGGTCAGCCAACGCCCACAGGCATTTCACATGGCGAAGCCATATTTCACACGCAAAGCGTATTTCACAAATCCGACAAGGGATTTATTTCAGGGAACCTCTGAAGATTCGACGCGTTCAAATTGCGAAGAGGTTTTTTTGTCAGATAAAACAAAAAGCGGAGTGAATACTTGGTGTATTGACGAGCATTTTTGTGAAAGCTGACGGAAAAAGATCAAGCAAGATGAACGCACGAGAATTTTTAGAGGTGACCATCACTGCACAAAAAAAGAGCACGCCGAAGCAGTGCTTTTCATGTTAAATATCAGCAAAGGCTGATGTGAAATAAAATAAATCCTCCAACGCCCGCAGGCATTTCACATGGCGAAGCCATATTTCACACGCAAAGCGTATTTCACAAATCCGGCAAGGGATTTATTTCACTGCACCAAAAAAAGAGCACTGCCAAAGCAGTGCTCTTTTTTGGTGCGAGAGACGGGACTTGAACCCGTACGGGATTACCACACGCCCCTCAAACGTGCGCGTCTGCCGATT
>CADBPL010000037.1 GCA_902796535.1 Oscillospiraceae bacterium | reverse complement strand
TCCGCACGGCCGCCGGGCGTCGTCCTTCCCTATCCCAGCGCCACGTCCAGCACCATCATCAGCACAAAGCCCAGCGCGAAGGCCACCGTGCCCACGTTGGAATGCTTTCCCTCGGACATCTCCGGTATCAGCTCTTCCACAACCACGTAGAACATCGCGCCCGCGGCGAAGGCCAGCAGATAGGGCAGTATCGACACCACCGCGCTGGCCGCCGCGATGGTGATGAGCGCCGCGATGGGCTCCACGATGCCGGACAGCACGCCGTACCAGAAGGTCCTGCCCTTCGCCATGCCCTCGGCGCGCAGCGGCATGGACACGATCGCGCCCTCCGGGAAGTTCTGCAGCGCGATGCCCAGCGCCAGCGCGAAGGCCGCCGCCCGGCTCACGCCCGTCTCGCCCGCGACCCAGCCGGCGTAGACCACGCCCACGGCCATGCCCTCGGGGATGTTGTGCAGCGTCACCGCCAGGATCAGCTTCGTCGTGCGCTTCAGGCTGCTCCTGGGGCCCTCGGACTGCTCGTCCATGTGCATGTGGGGCGTCACATTGTCCAGCAGCAGCAGAAAGCCTATGCCCACCAGGAACCCCGCGGCGGCGGGAATGAAGGACAGCTTGCCCATGTGCGCCGCGCCCTCCAGCGCGGGCTGCAGCAGGCTCCAGAAGGAGGCCGCCACCATCACGCCCGCGGCAAAGCCGGTGAGCGTGCGCTGCAGGCCATCCGATATGCTGTCCTTCAGCACGAACACCATCGCCGCGCCGAGGCTGGTTCCCAGGAAGGGCAGCAGTATGCCCATCCAAACCTGTGCGTTCAATCGTCTTCTCCTTTCAACAGCTTTTCAACCTTGTCCCGCTGCTCGTACAGCACGCAGCCGCCAACATGGTCGTTGTCCAGCACGCCGCCCTCGCGCAGGGCCATGAACAGCGGGGATTTCAGCGCCCCGCGCACGCCCAATTCGCGCACGTTGACGTCCGAATAGGGCGAAAACGGGCAGGGCTCCGCGCCGCCGTGGGAATTGATGTGGAAGAAGCCTCTGCCTGCGGCAACACAGCCGCCGGAGCTTTTCTCATCGCCCGGAAAAGCGATAAACACCATATTCCTTCTGACGCGCCGCAGCCTGCGAACGGCTTTGCGCATTCTTTTTTGCTCCGTTTCCGTCGGCGCCAGATGCCGACTTTCCTCGGTGACGGGAACATATTCCACATAGATCACCGCTTTGCAGCCGAGCGCCGAAAGCGAATCCAGAAATGCGTCGGAATAGACCTCGTCAATATTTTCCGTTGTCACGGTCACGGAGGCGCCGAAGATCATCCCGCGGTCGCGAATGCTCTGCATGGCGTTCGTTACCTGTTGATAAACACCGTCGCCGCGGCGGGCGTCGGTCACGGCCTCATCGCCCTCAATGCTGATGATGGGCAGCAAATTGCAGTTGGCGTCCAGAAAGGACAGGTACTTTTCATGCAAAAAAGTACCGTTTGTAAAGATCGGGAACAGGATATTGCCGTGCCCGGCCGCCTTTTGCAGCACGTCATAGCGCATCAGCGGTTCGCCGCCTGCCAGCAGAATAAAGCTGATCCCCAGCTCCTCCGCTTCGCAGAAGATGCGATCCCATTCCGCCGCTGTCAGCTGATCGATCGGTTTTTGGTCGCAGCAGGCGTTGTTGCTGCGGGAATAGCAGCCCGCGCAGTGCAGATTGCAGGCGCTGGTAATGCTTGCGATCAGGAACGGCGGAATGTGCTCGCCGGTTTTTTCCGCGGCGCGGCGCTTTTGGGAGGCGGCGCGGGAAGCTTTGGCAAAAGACGTCATAAAGGCTTTTTCTGTTTCATTGGCCGCCGTTGCGCGCAGCGAATCTCTCACGACCCGCACGACGCCCCGCGTCATATAACGTTGAATGTTCAAATATTTTTCTCCTTTTATCTGTTATTCCGCCGCATAGGTCGCTATATAAACCGTATTGGCAGGAGCCGGAAGACCGGGATCCTCCAGCCGAAAAGAAACCGGAAGCCGACATTCCCCGGCAGCGAGGGCAAAATGGCACAGCGCAATGCCAAGATCGACGCGTTGAATATCCCATTCGCCGCTGCCGCGGGCTTTGCTTTGCTTTTCGTAAAAATGCACCCGGTCGCCGCAGACGACGGCGCGCCAGGGCTGCTTGTTGACGGCGGAAGGCGCAAGCCGAACCGCCTGAAGCGCCGGCTGCCATTGACCGGCCTCGTCCGGCGTAAGCGGCTGGTCAAAGGAACCGCTGAAAAACAGCTCGGAAAAGCCCAAACGGCTGTCCGCCCTGACGCCCCGGCGCATCACGCTCTCACGCAAAGACATTTTCTGCGCCGGATACCCGAGGGGGCTGACGCAGGGCATAACGTCGCCTTCCGCCAGCGAAACCGCCTTTTCAAAAGCGGAACGGTCCATCGTGCCGGCGATCCATGTGGTGCCGATCCCCAATGATTCGGCGAACAGCACGATCCGCTCAAAGGAATACCCAAAGGCTTCTTCCGCGTGCGGCTCGCGGCGCATCGTGCCCGCCAGAAACGCATCTTCTCCCACGATCACGGGGCTGGAAAGGCCTGTTTCCTTCTTGTCCAGCAGCCGCCACACAATCGGCAGATGATACGGGTTCTCCGCCGTTTCGGCAAACGCCATGATTTTCTGTTTATCCTGTTCGCGCAGCGGTTCCCCGCTGAAGGTGCGCACGCTTCGTCTGCTTCGGATCACTTCCGTCATCGTCATAAAAACCGTCATGCGATTCAGAATTCGCACAAAACGAGATGGAACATCTCACCCTTATGGCTGAATCGCTCCTCCTTTTTATGGTCATTATACACCAATGTGCCGGCAATTGCACGTGTTTTTTCCCAAAAAGAGCCGAGTCCGTTCCGAACCCGGCTCTTACCGTTCCCCGCGTGATGCGCAATGTGTTCCGGAATCAATCCGGATCGGTTCCTTTCGCCTTCCTTTTCCGCCGCCGGGCGGTCAGGAGGACGATCGCCGCGGCCGGAAGCAGGAGCACCGCCGCGAACTGCCCGACGATGCGGAACGTCTGCGGCACCATCAGGTCAAGCTGTGAATAACAGCCGTTAAAATAGTGACCCAGCAAAGGCTCCATGCTCCTGCGCCGGTCAGCCATCCAGTCGGACTCCATATGAATATTCTCGCCGAGGATCATCGTCCGGCGCGTTTGACTGTTATACGGTTCCCAGGTGATGTGATCCGTGCTCGGGTCGCCGGTGCGGGCGAACCGGATCCACATTTCCTGCACGGCGTCGGCAAGCGCCTGATCGTAAGCACTGCCGTTAAATATCGTCACCTGCGGGTTTTGGAACACATAGGCCAGCTCAACGGCATGGCAGGCGCCGATCGTTTTGTCTTCTCCGGGCATCGTCCAAAAATAGGTGTAAACCCGGTTGCCGCTGTCGGCATGGAGCGCGGCCTGCTTCATGGCCGGAACGCGGAAGAGCAGCTCGTTGTAAAACTCCGTGAGCTTCCAGATCTTCCGGCCGGATCGGGCGGCAAGGAACGCCTCCGCCCCGCTTTTTTCTTCCGCAGTCATTCGTTTGCGGTTGTTTTCATACATCAGCGGCAGGGTGTGGCTGTAGATCGTCCTGCCGAAATGGCCGCCGACATAATAGCCCATTTCATTGATCCAGTAACGAACCTCATCCGCGTTTGTGCCGATCAGCATTTCGACCTGTGCCGCCTCTCCGGCTTCATAGGCGGCATACAGATCCTCCGGCAGCACCACCCCGTCCCGTTCGGGAAAATTGTTGTAATCGTTCAACTCCTCATTCAGCGCGATCAGCTCGTCTTCCGAAAGCGCTGTCAGCTCCTCCATCGTGGCGCAGCCGCTTTTGGCGAGCAGCAGCCCGGTCAGGTTCCGGCACTCCTCTTTGCTGTAGGTCAGCGCGACAGAGCCACTCTCCGCGATCACGCGGCGGAATAAGCCGTCCGCCCCGTCGATCAGCGGCAGCAGCGAAACGCTGCCCGCGCCGGCGGATTCGCCAAAGACCGTCACGTTGTCGGCGTCGCCGCCGAAAGCGGCGATGTTCTCCCGGATCCACCGCAGGGCGCAGACCTGATCGAGCAGGCCGAGGTTTCCGCTGGTGGAAAACGCTTCTCCGCCCGGCACGGCGGAAAAGTCGATAAAGCCAAAAATGCCGAGCCGGTATTCGACCGAGACCAGCACGATATCGGGGTGCTTTTCCACCAGATTCTGCCCGTCATACATCGGGTCGGACACGGCGCCCCAGCCGTAAGAGCCGCCGTGAAAGAACACCATGACCGGTTTTCCTTCGGCCGGGCCGTTTGCGTTGGACCAGACGTTCAGCGTCAGACAGTTTTCGCTTTGCGGATAATAGGAGCCGACCTCGGACGGCCACTCGGTCTGGATCGGCGAACGGCCGAAATACCGGGCCTGATACACGGCGGTGCTTTCCCCGGCGGGAACGGGATCCTTCCACCGCAGTTCGCCCACCGGCGCTTCGGCATACGGAATTCCTTTATGGGAAATCACGCCGTGATCCCGCGTGCCGACAAAAACGCCGTTGCGGCACACGGCGGCAAGCGCCGTGTCGTAAGCGCCGTCAATCGGGCGGTTTTCGCCATACAGAGCCTGCATTTGCTTTTTTGTCGCGTCCCCGCCGCCTGCCCCGCACCCGGCAAGGCAAAGTATGCTGAGAAGCAGCCAGACGCTCAAAACCTTTTTCATCACGCAGCAACCACCTCTGAACCTTTAATAAGAAACGATCTGCCCGTAACAGGTGATCTCGCCGTGATCGCCGACGTCGGCGAGGACGCCGTTTTCAAGACCGGTCACGTAAATATTTTTGCTTTGCGTATAACGGATGAGGCGCGCGATCGTTTTCCAGTCCACGCTTTCCTTGTTATTTGTGATCACACAGATCGAGGGATGAAGCGTTTTGATGAATTTCTTCGTGCTCGAACCGGAATAGCTGTGATGCCCCACCTTGAGCAGATCGACTTTGCCGATGGCGTCGGCCAGCCGCGTTTCATCGCCGGTCAGGTCGTCCATATCGCCTGCCAGAAAAACGCTCGTGCCGTTCTTTTCCAGCCGCACGCCCAGGGAGTTGTCGTTTTCCCCCACCCGCTCCGCATTCTCCGGGTCGTCGGTGTTGAACAGCGTCACCGTGAAATTGCCCAAACGGAACGGCGTGCCGTCAGGCTCGGAAACGATCGGCACGTTCCGCGCGTGAAGCGCTGCGACCATCTGGTCGTAGACCTCCTGATTATCCCACTGCTCAATTTCATTTTCCTTGATCCTGCTGCTGTCATAAGTCTTCAGATAAGCGCGGTCCACCGTCACATCCGGATCGAGAAGGATCGTGTCAAACCCGCCGATGTGATCGGAGTGGGCGTGCGTGCCCAGCACAAAATCCAGATGCACCTTGCCGTTTTCGCCGCTCGCGTGTTCCTTCAGGTAGGCGAGCACCTCCTGTTCGTATCCGGTCAGCTCCAGCCCCGCAAAGCCGCGGGGATTGTCCGAATCCTCACCGGCATCGACCATGGCGAAATGCCCGTCGCTTTCCAGCAGGATCGCATCGGAGCTTCCCGTTTTCAGAAAATGGATCCTGTCCCCGCCCTTGCTCTGCTCCGCGGCAGCCGGAAGCGCGGGGGCATGAAGCGCCCACAGGGTCATGATGTACGGGCACAGAAAACACAGTGCCGAAAGCAACAGTCCGATCGGTTTTGTCAGCATGACAGGCCAGCTTTTCATCGTTACAACGTCCTCTCTTTTTTTGGTCAAGCCGGTGATGATTTCTTGCAGCCTCATTTTAACACGTTGCACAGCTTAAAGCAATACCGCGCGCCTGAATAAACGCTTCATCAGCAGAGGTTTTCTTTGCACCGTTCGGCGCGGTTTCTTTTGGAAAGGTTCTTGCCAACCGTGCCGCAGGGATGGTATAATAAAAAGCACAGTCACAATTCTTAAAAGAAAAGAGGTTCCTGATATGAAAAAGCATCATCCGCTCAAAACCGTTCTGTCGGTGATCGCGGCGCTGCTGGCGCTGGTGATCGCCTTCCTCGGCTGTTTTCTGATTTTCGCGAGCGTAACGACGCTGAAAATCAAGGACAGCGAAGCGATCGAAATCAGCGGCCACGCCGCGGCCGAGCCGAACCCGGCGCAGCCGTTCACGGTGATGACGTGGAACGTGGGCTACGGCGCGCTGGATGAACGCCAGGACTGCTACTGGGACGGCGGCAAGGGCGTGGACGGCGAATCCAAAGCGATCGTGCAGGAAAACATTGACGCCATCCGGGACAGGATCCAAACGATCGACCCCGACCTGCTGTTTTTGCAGGAGCTCGACGTGGATTCCAAGCGTTCCTACCGCATTGATGAACTGGCGTCGTTTCAAAACGCCTTCGGGAAAGACGCCTGCGCCTGTTCGTTTGCCGAAAACTTCAAGGCCGGATTCGTGCCGCTCCCCCTCTATAACCCGACGGGGCGTGTAGAAGCCGGGATCGCCATTTTTTCCAAATATGCCGTCAGCAGCGCGACCCGCTTCCAGCTGCCGATCCCGTTCTCATGGCCGATGAAGCTGTTCAACCTCAAACGGTGCCTGCTGATCAACCGGCTGCCGATCAGCAACAGCGACAAAGAGCTTGTGCTGATCAATCTTCACCTGGAGGCCTATGACGACGGGGAAGGAAAAGCCAGACAGCTTGCCATGCTGATGGACACCATGCAGGCGGAATACGACAAAGGCAACTACGTGATCGCGGGCGGCGACTTCAACCAGACGTTTTCCACCGTGGATCAGCAGAAATACCCGAAACGGGATAACTGGGTCTGCCCCGTGATCGCGGCGGAAAACTACCCGTCCTTCACCTTCCGCATGGACGACGCCCACCCCACCTGCCGTTCGCTTTTCACGCCATACGCCAATGCCGATCGGGCCGGTTTTCAGTATTACATGATCGACGGCTTCATTGTGAGCAACAACATCACCATTCAATCGCTTGAAACACTGGATCTTGGCTTTCAGAACACCGACCACAACCCGGTCGTTTTGTCAGCCGCATTGAACGATTAAGACAGCACCAGCACAAAGAGCGACCACGGCAAACCGTTCACCGTGATCGCTCTTTTTTGTTTTTTTATTCGACCATGCTGCCGAGCCTGCCGCCCTGATCAAGCGTTCGGTAAAACCGTTTCCCGTCGGGCAAAAGCCGCGCGCACGTGATCGTTTTGCCGCCGCCGGAGCAGCTGAGAAGCGTTTGGCCGAGCGGCACGGCGGGCGCGTCGCTCCCCGTCAGGAGCATAACGCCCCGCTCATAGCTCATGGCAAGGGAATCAAGATCAAAGTCGTTCCGATGGGGCAAAAACGCATATTCGACGGTGTGCTTGCCCCGGTCGGCGGTCGGGTCCGGCACTTTGGCAATATCCGCGCCGTTGGGCGAGGTGAGCAGCGTCAGCCTGACACGGCTGCCGAGCGTGTCGTAGCCGTGCTTGGAGCGGTTGAGCAGCGCAAAGGAAAAGCCGTCGTCCCCGACAAGGTCGGCATAGGTGAGAGCCGGTACCTCAAACCGCGCTTTTTCATAGGGGGTTTCCCGTTTCACCGGGCGCTCCAGCCGGCCGAACGGCACCTTGTAAAACGCTCTGGGGTTTTGAACGTTCGTCTGCGCCGTGAGCTTCAAATCCTTGCTGTTTTCCCACCAGTCGGCCTGCAAAACACAGCGGATCATCGGGTCGTTCGCATAAAAAATGAAATCCTGCGTCAAAAAGCTCGTCGGGTAATCGACCGCGGGCGTATGCCAGAGATAGGTGCCGTAGTAGGGCTTTTTCTCCGTCCACAGCCCGAAGGCGTATTTTGCCCTGACCACAACTCTGACCGGCCCCTGCTCAACGACCTCAAAGCCGCAGCAGTTGAAATCCCACTCTCTGCCGGTGAAGCCGAAGTTCCAGGAATCATAGTCGCGGCTTCTGGTATCCTCCAAAAGCCTGAAGCTGCCGATCTGACCGGCGCAAAACTCTTTGCCGTCATAACGCAAAGAGGTGACGGCGCCTTTTTCGGGGTCGAATGCCGCTTGCAGCACGCCGTTGTCCACCCGGGCGCCGCTCACGGTGATCGGGCTTTCCGGCTGTCCGTCTGTAAAGCGGAGTCTCGTAAAGGAATACGGTTTTAAACCGTTGAGATAAACCGCGGTTTTGTTGTCGTGCGTTTTTTGGTAAGCGTACCGGTTCCCGCTGTCATCCCTCACATAGCCGCAGACACGCTCGGGCGTGCGCTCAAGCACCACCGGCGCATTGACCGGCACGGAAACAGGGTTAAACACATAGATTTCGTCGCCGTCGCCCAGCGCCTTTTGGGCGCAGGCTTTGTTAGCGTCGGCAAGCATCGCAAAGGCCTTGTCATAGTCTTCATACTGGTCACGGTAAACCTTGAGCAT
>CADBPL010000036.1 GCA_902796535.1 Oscillospiraceae bacterium | reverse complement strand
TGGTTTTTGTGTGTGGTAACTCAATTATACCATATCGAAGTTCGGACTTCTCTTTTTATTGGCTCACATCATTTTACAGCATACAAAATTATAAATATTTATAGTTTAAGTGCACCGATTCAGGTGCAAACAAGGGGCGGCATTGTATGGATCAAAAGTATGAGGCGATGGTCGGACGCAATGTCCGCGCGCTGCGCGAAAAAGCCGGGCTGACGCAGGAGCTGCTTGCCGCGCGGCTGCAGGTGCGCGGGTGCGACGTGACACGCAGCGCGCTGGCCAAAATCGAGGTCGGTCAGCGCCATTTATACCCCGACGAGATCCGTGCGATCAAAGAAGTTTTGGGCGTTCCCTACGCGGCCATTTTTGAAGAAGCCTGACCCTTTTCAGACAGAAAAACAGACCCTGTTCAGCGGCGAACAGGGTCTGTTTTTTGGTTGCTGATCTTATTTCTGTTCAAAGGATTCGCAGTCAACGCATTGCGGCTGGGTGGGGTTGGGTTCGTGGGTGCCGATGCTCACGCAACTCAGCGAGCAGTAATCGGCCTGCCCGCAATGGTGGCGGCAGTTGTTGACGGTGCAGTGAATGCTGTCGTTTTTGTGGCAGGAATGATCCATGGTTTCACCTCCGTTTTTTTGGCAGCCGCCGCTTTTTGCAGCGCTTGCCTTGATACTGTTAGTATTGACCGGAGGTGCGGGTTTTATGCTTCCGATTTGCCGAACCGAAACCTGTTCCGGCGGGCACAGGGCGCTTACCGATTGGTCGAGCCGAACGAATTTTTGATCGATTCCGGGTCGATCTTATCCTTGAAAAAACCAATGGTTTTGATCAGGCGGTTCAGTTGGTTCGGGTCCCAGTCGCTCTGCGGCGCGGGCTTGACGCCCAGCCGGTTGAGCAGCGGCGTCACAGCGGCGAACCGGCGGCAGAACGAATCATAATTCAGGTTTTCCTTTTTCGTCCAGCCGCGCTCCGCCACGGCGGCAAAGCGGGGGAACGCCAGATAGCAAAGGCGGTCAAAATCGCTGACGTATTCCGTCCACAGCGGCACGGTCACGCCGATGACGAATTTTTTCATGATCGGGGCGACGCCCTTAAAAACGGGGTCGTAATCATAGGTTTTTTTGACGGGGGTCATGCTGTAGGGATAGTCGCAGTAATAAGCGCCGAACGGGCAGGCGATCACGCTGCTGGCGCGGTTGGCCCAAATGGCGCTCTTGCCGCGGCGATCCATCCACATCTGCACCGTCGCGGCGGGGTCGAGGTTATCGCCGTTGAGGCTTTCGTTCCAGACAATGGCCTTTTTTCCGTTTTCGGCCAGATGCGCGATCAGGCGGTTGGTGAACCAGCCCTGCAGCTGTTCAAGGTTGTCAAAGCCCAGCTCCGCTTTTTTGGCGCGGCATTTCGGGCATTTTTCCCAATAGGTTTTCGGCGCTTCGTCGCCGCCCAGGTGGATATATTGCGACGGGAACAGTTCGCAAATTTCATCCAGCAGCTCAAACAAAAAGGAAAAGGTCTCTTCACTGCCGGCGCAGAGGAGATTGTTGAAAATGCCCTGCTTCGTTTCAAGCGGGATGGACAGACGGCGGCAGGAAAGCGCGGGGTAGGCGGCGATCATCGCCGTGGCGTGGCCGGGCACGTCCAATTCGGGAATGACCTCGATGCGGCGTTCGGCGCAGTAGGCGACAAGGTCGCGGATCTCGGCCTTTGTGTAATAGCCGCCGTAGCGGACGTTGAGGTGTTCGCTGCCGAAATCGGACGAGTCGCGGTAGGAGCCGACCGAATTGAGCAGGGGGAACCGCTCGCTTTCGATGCGGAAGCCCTGATCGTCGCTCAGGTGCCAGTGAAACTTGTTGAATTTGAGCAGAGCGGCGGCGTCGATGAGCGTTTTCAGCTCTTCCACGCTCTGCATATGGCGCGCGCTGTCAATGAGGAACCCGCGGTAGCGGAACGCGGGGCGGTCGGTGATGCTCAGACAGGGCAGCTCGGCGCTTTCCCTGAGCTGTCTGAGCGTTTGCTCCGCATAAAAAAAGCCGCTTTCGGTTCCGGCCGTGACGGTCACGCCCCGGCTGTCAAGCTGAATGGCGTAGCCTTCTTCGCCGTATGTACCGCTTTCATCCGTGATTTTTTCACAGCTTTCCAGCACGGCGGAGTTCACTGTGCCGCCCAAAAGCTCGACTGTTTCGGGATATGGGATCACATTGATTTTTTTCATTTTCTTTCCTCCGATTTTCTTCCGGTCAACGCTGATCTATGTAGGGGGATTTCCCCCATTTTTTTCACGTCAGTGATCGGTGCTGTCGCCCTGCGCGATCATCGCGCCGTCCGCCTGTGTGCGGAACAGCAGGGAAATGCACCAGATGCCCGCCAGCGCCACCAGCGTGTAGACGATGCGGCTGAGCACGGCGGTCTGGCCGCCGAAGATCCATGCCACAAGGTCAAATTTGAACAGGCCGATGCTGCCCCAGTTGAGGGCGCCGATGATCACGAGTACGAGGGACGTTTTGTCTAACATCTTTCTCACTCCTTTTGCTTAAGGCAGCACCGCACCGTCAGGGTGTGCGGATTGTGCCGCAAGATTTTTCGTCAGGCTGTACAGATTTGACGCTGCCAACGGTCGGTCAACAGGAGAATCTGCGCAGGATGACGGAACAGGATTCAAACAAGGCGCGCGCCGCAGGTCGTGCGGTGTTGCCTTAACCGTAATCGGTCGGTACTATCTTAACCGAAGGAGGAGAGATTATACCTTTTTTATTCGCCGAAATCCATCAGATGCAGCGCGCGGATTTCGGCCGAGCCGATCCGCGACGTGACGGATAAGGCGTGATTTTCCAGATAATCGCTTTCGCTGTCGGAGTAGTTCTGCCGCCGCAGCTCCTGAATAAGCGAGGCGGAAATTTTTTCAACGGTCCGCTGCTTTTCCTCAACGGCTTCCCCGGAATTCGGCGTGGTTAAAAGCCGTTCAAAATCATTATAAAACGCGGCAAAAAGCGGCAGCTTTTTTAAAGCGCGAAAGCGCCATTTATAGTAGGGCGCGTAAGCGCCGCAAAGCGCAAACATCAGCCGCAGCGCGTGGTCGGTGAAGGTGAACAGCGCCGTCTGCGCGGCTAACGGTTCGCCGTGGCGGCAGCAGCGCGCAAAGTTATATTGCCCGCTTTGCGCCGCCAATGCACAGTGCGCCGCAATTTTTTTTCGCTTCACATCCGGCGGCATTCCGTTTTTCAATTCGCTTCGGATGCGCGTCATTTCGCCAAGCGGGTCGGTGAAAATTTCGCCGTTCACCGCCTGCGCCAGCGCGTGCTCCGGCAGATAGAACCACTCCTGCCATTTTTGCGGCAGGGTCGATTGCCCGATCGCGCCGCGCAAGAATTCCGGAATGGTTTTGACCCCGAATTTGCCCACGGAAAAACAGCTTTTTGCTTCTAATTTCACGCCCATGAATTCGTCGGGCAAACGGTTGTAGGCACGGATGAGCCGAAAGCCGACCGCGGCTTCATCCGCTTCGGTCAGCCACAGCGCGAAGCCCGCAAAAAAATCATGGTCGCGCGAAACGTCGTCGTCAAAGCCGAAGCATTCCGAGCCGGAGCCGCACACGCCCGCAGCGATGCGGTTTTCATAGTCGGCGAACTGCTCGCGCAGCATCGGGCGGCCGTATTCTTCAAAAAACGCGCGGCAAATGTCAAGCCCCTGCATAAATTTTCTCCGCTTTTGTTTCCAATTCCTTCGCCATTAAAAAGTAGCCGTGCGCCCCAAACGCGGGCGCGCACTTTTTGCAGACAAAGGCGTAATAGCTGTCGTGCTTCACCGCCGGTTCGCTGAGCAGCGCGTAAGCCCGTTGGATCAGCTCGTCCGCCTTTTCATCGTCGCCGAAAAACAGGTCGGCGATGTTCAGGCAGGTGATCGCCGCTTCGGGCGCGCGCTCGGGCGAAACGGTCATGACTTTCAGCGCTTTTTCAAAGCTTGCCAGCGCGTCTTCCCGCCGGTCGAGGTCGGCAAGCGCCAGCCCCATGTTGTTGTATAACGCGCCGAACAGCGCGTCGGTTTCATTCAGATTTTCCTTGTAAATTTTTTCCGCTTTTTCATAAAGCGGCAGCGCCTGCTGCGCCCTGTCAAAGGTTTTGTAAACGGTGGCGGCGTTGATGAACACCGTCGCGGTCGAGACAAGATGCCCCACGCCGAGCGCCTCAATAATCTGCAGCCCGTTTTGCGCGGCGGCCAGCGCCTCGTCTTCTTCGCCGTTTTTGCGGTGCAGCCCCATCAGCTCGCTGTAAACGGCAAGCTGCCCGCGCAGGTCGCGCAGCTGTTTCGCTTCCGCCAGCCAGTAATATAAAATGCGTTTTGCTTCGCCGTAATCCTCACGGTTGAGCGCGCCGTCGATTTTGGCGATGATCTGCGCCACGGGGATGCTGCCCTGCTGCGCGGCGGGATCGTAATCATAGAATTCCTTGCCCGAGCAAAGCGGGCAGGCGGGTTCTTTATAGTCAAACGCGTCTAAATTCATAAGGCGCTCACCCGTTTTTCATCGCCTTTTTGAAAATATGGCTGAGCTTGATGAGCGGATAGGCGACGACGGTCAGCAGCCCGCCTTTGATGGCGTTGAGCGCGGTCGCGCTGAGAATGGCCTGCTTGAGTTGTTCATCGGTGGGCACAAAGTGCATGAAGTAACGGAAATAGGGCGGCACGATCAGCGCGTTGCCGATGACGCCGACCACTAAAATGGAGACGATCCCGCACACCGCGGCGAGAATAAAGCCTTTGGTGTTCGGCTTTTTGCGCCAGACGAGCGCGAACGGCACGATGTAGGCGACGCCGACGAGGAAATTCATGATGTTGCCGAAGCCCATCGTGGAGCCAAGCCCGCGCACGAGTAATTGCAGCAAATTTTTCACCAGCTCCACGACCACGCCAAACACGGGCGTGAACAGAATGCTGCCCAGCAGCGCCGGAATGTCGCTCAGGTCAAATTTGAGATGCGCGAAAAACGGGATCTCAAACAGGTAGAGCACGAAGGCGATGGCGGAGAACAACGCGCCGAAGACGAGCATTTGCACTTTTTTGTTTTTCATATCTTTTTTCCTCCCGGAATGATTTGCTTACGCGGAAATATGTCATTCTGATTTCCTGACCGCAGTGTATCACAAGCGGTTTCTTTTGTAAAGCAGGTACGATTCTGTGCCATAGTTACCAAAAGAAAACGATGATGCTTTTTACAGCACAAAACCTCTTACTTCTTAACTCTTAATTGGTTTCTGCTTTCGCCATCACGTCGATGGCCTGCTGTTAATTCTCGGCCTCATAATAATAGGAATAGTCAATTCCCTTCATAAACATTTCGCGTTCGTCTATCGCGTCGGTCAACGCGTTTCCGATCAGATCAAGGATCCATCTGTTGTCATATGGGCTTTTTTCCATGGCGTTCAGATAGTCTTTTTTATCGATTTTGCTCCAATCCACACATTTGGCAAGTCTTTTTTTCAAGATCAGATCAAGCCATATCCTCATGCTTCG
>CADBPL010000035.1 GCA_902796535.1 Oscillospiraceae bacterium | reverse complement strand
TAATAGCCCGTCAGCGCAAACGAATCCTCCGGGCGAACATGATATACGGCGCCTTTTTTCAGCGTGATCGTGTCGCCGCTCTGCGCGGCGGAAAAAAGCAGACTCAATTCGTTAAGGGATCGCTTCATCGTAGCACCTCACAAATCGGAATTTGTCTTTGACACATTCCGATTCATTATTCTTCCATGGCCTCAAGCAAAAAGCTCACCGGGCGGAAACCGTCGTTGCAGGAGATCATGGCGGATTTTTTGTTTTTCATCCAGCCGTCATAAAAATCCGCCGCGCCGTGCGCGAGCGCCATGACGAACGGCGAAACGCTTTCCCACGCGCTGTCGCAGAACCCGTCGGGCTTCTGCCAGCCGTCGGCCACGAACACCTGCCCCAATGTCATGCTGCAGGCGTGTTCGATCGGATTCTCGTATTCTTCCATCAAGTCCCGGTAGCAAGCCATGCGCTTGATCGTGATCTTTACTTTTTTCATCATTATCCTCTTTTCTTTTTCTTAAGGCAGCCCGGCTTTTTCCGCGGTTTACCAATCCATCAGGCAGTCATAGGGAATGTAAACGCCGATTTTATTCAGATAGTGAATGATCGCTTCTTCGGTTTCTTCGATTTCTTCCGGAATCAGATATTTCCTGATTCTGTTCATTTGGGACGACCAGTCGGTCACATAGGCCGCTCGGTCGGCCTTATGGTAAAAGCCCTGAGTGCCGCAGTCATCACCGCTTTCGGTTTGTACGCTTTCCCAAAACAAATTGATGTCCTCGGGCGCCATCGGGGGTTCCTCGCCGGGCCTCACCTTGATCGGTTTGCGGCGCTCCCGGCGTTCCCGCCATTCTTTCATTTTGTTAAACATTTTTTCTCCTTTTAAACGGGGGATTGCCTTATTTATCAAAGTAACCACTGATTAAATCGCAGGCGCACATCTTGACGGAGTATTTTCCGCCATATATCACAAAAATACTCGTAAATACACCAAGTATTGCCTGCGTTTTTTGTTTCATCTGACGAAAAATCCTCTCGCCAATCTGCACACCCCGATTTAATCAGCGGTTACTTTGCTTTTTCGCCCAGCGGGAGCGGAAAAAGATTTGCAGGCAGACCACGAGCGCAATGCCGAAAACGGCAGCGCAGACGCGCGCGAGCGTAAAGGCATAATCGCCCTGCACGATCTTGCCGCCCTTTGTGGTCAGGTTCTGCACGGCGGAATCGAGCCTCACTCTGGCGTGCGTCATGTCCTCCAGAGCGGAGTTGCCTTTTTCCAGCAGCGCCTGCGCCTGAGCGAGCGCTTTGTTGTATTCCTTCACGCGGTTGCCCGGACAATCCGCCGTTGACGCTTTCTTTGCGGCGGCGACACACTGGAGCAGCTTTTGCCGTTCCGCCGAGTTCGCGGCAAGGTATTCGGCAAAATCCTGCGGGTAAGCCGTTTCGATCATGGTGTAGCCGCGGGCGATCAGATCGTCCCAGCTCTGGGAGCAGTCTGCGCGGCCGGCGGAAATGACGGGGTCACGGAACGAAAACATCCCGCTGATGTTGAAGTTGATAAAGCTCTGCACATAGGTGCGGTGCAGGATCACGCCGTAGGGGTTTTTGGTTTGCAGCTGCATATACTGCGTGCGGTCGATCGCGGCGTATTTTTTGGTGCGGAGAATGGCGGAAAAGATGACGTTGCCGGTGTAAAAGCCGATGATATCGACCGCCGGATCCTTGCCGCTGAGCCACGCCTGGGCAACCTTTGCCTTGGCGCGGAACCGCAGGCAGAGCTTGTCCAAAGCGTTTTGCGCCCGCGCGGCGTCATAAACGGCGTCCGCTTCGGCGGCGTTGGTCACGTCCACAAGGAATTTGGCGCTGTTGACCCGCTCAAGCAGCGCGTCAACGTGCTTTTGCTCGGTTGCTTCGGAAGCATTCTTTGCGGTAATGGCGGCCTTTGCGTTTTCCAGAGCCGCCAGTGCGTCCTGCAGGGGCAGCGTGGGCGCGATGTTGTAATAATCTGCGCCGACCTGCGCGGCCCGGGCAACGTCGTCCGCTGTGCGGCACACGGCGGAAAAGCGGATCCTCTGGCCGGAAGAGATAATGTCGGCATAGTCCTCCGTGCTCCACGCGAAGCAGGGCAGAGCCAGAGAAGACAGCAGAAGAAGCACGGCGGTGAAAAGAGCGATCCGTTTATTGAGAGTCTTGTTAAGCATGTTGTTCATTCCCCTGTTATTTCAAGTTGATTTTGTGGTTCATCAGCCAGGCACTGAAGCCGAAGAAGAAGCAGGTGACAGCCAATTGGAAGATGACGTCGGCCACGCCGAAATTGAGCAGTGTGTTCAGCGCCACCGTGGTTTGCAGCTGAAGCCCTTCGGAGAGGGAAACGGAAACGGAAAGCGGAACGTAGATGTTGAGCAGGGTGCTGATCAGCTGGGTGACCACGAACATGACCACAAAGATCAGTACGGCGGGCAGGAAGCCCTGCCGCTGGAAGGGGCGCACGTTGGACAGCGTGATGGAAAAGAACACCAGCGCAATCGCAAACACGATCAGCAGGAAGATGCGGGAAGCGATCGCAATGATGGCTGTTACGACAGCTTCTTTATCGGGCAGCTTCACAAAGGCGTTGATGAGCTCGCGCGCCATGGCAATGTTTTCTTCCCCCATCTGGTCGCGCGCCAGCGCAAAGGTCATGGAAAACACGGCGCCGTAAATGAAAATAACGGAAAGGAAAGAGATCACCAGCCAGATGAAGGAGCAAAGGCTTTTGGCCAGCAGGATCTGCCCGCTTGTCAGGGGCAGGGTAAAGGTCAGGTAGCCCTGATCGCGGAACAGCGAGCGGTTAAAGCCGGAAATGATGGAAACGATGGTGATGAGCAAAATGCCGATCGCAACGGCCACAATGGCGATCAGAGCGAGGGCGGTGAGCCACATGATTTTGAAAACGAGCGAAAACGCAACGGCGGCCAGAGCGCCCACGGCGGCCACGTAGACCAGCGCAACGGAGTGGAGGCTGGCCTTCATTTCATTTTTAATCAGCTTACCAAGCAAAGCTGAACACCTCCTTGAAAATATCTTCCACGGTTTTTCCGCTTTCATGAATGGCGTCGATGCTGCTGTCAAGCTGAACGGTGCCGTTGCCGATCATAAGCACGGAATTGAAAATGCGCTCCACGTCGTTGATCAGGTGCGTGGTGATGAGCACGGTGGATTTGTCGGTATAGTTTTGCATGATGAAGTCCAGTATGGCGCTGCGGGTCGACGGGTCAACGCCGCCGAGCGGTTCGTCCAGGCAATAGAGCTTGGCGTTTCGGCTCATGACGATGAGCAGCTGCAGCTTTTCCTGCATGCCCTTGGACATGGATTTGATCTTTTGTTTTTCATCCAGCCCGAAATGGTGCAGCAGTTCAAGTGATTTGGGCTTGTCGAAATCGGCGAAGAAATCCTGAAAATAATCAATGGCTTCACCGGCGCGCATCCATTCGGGCAGATAGGTGCGCTCGGGCAGGTAGGCGGTGACGGATTTGGTGTAAACGCCGGGGGTCTGCCCGTCG
>CADBPL010000034.1 GCA_902796535.1 Oscillospiraceae bacterium | reverse complement strand
ATGCCGGAATTCAGAACCGCGATGCCGACCTTGTTCGCCGCCGCCTGCATCACCGGCAGCTCAAAGAGCAGGCTGACCGGCAGATAAACGGCGTAGACGATGAACAGCCCGAGCACTCCGGCCAGCAGATAGGTCAGCGCCGCGCGCTTGCCGTTTTTGGAGGAACCGACCATGGCGAACATCACGGGCGCCGCCGCGCCGATGTTGATGCCCAGCAGCAGCGGCAGGCAGGCGGAATAGGTGATCGCGCCGGTCACGCTCAGCGCCTGCAGAATACCGATACCCGCGGAAGCGGACTGCACGACCGCCGCCACGACAACGCCGGCGAGCACGCCCAGAACGGGGTTGGAGAACATGACCAGCACATGGCGGAAGCTTTCGCTTTCCTTCAGCGGAGCGACGGATTCGCTGATCATGGCCATGGCGGAGAGCAGCACCGCCAGACCGATGAGGATCATGCCGACGTTTTTGGTGGTGTTCTTTTTCATAAAGGAGCGCATCAGAACGCCGATGATGGCCAGCAGCGAAACCAGCGTGGCAGTTGAAAAAATGGTGGCGGCCGCCGAGCCGCTGCCCGAAAGCGTGAGCAGCCAGCCGGTCACGCTCGTGCCGACGTTGGCGCCCAGCACGATGCAGACCGCCTGCGTGAGCTTGATCATGCCGGCGTTGATGAAGCTGACCGTCATGACCGAGGTCGCCGCGGAGGATTGAATGACCGCTGTGACCGCCGTGCCCAGCGCAAAGCCCTTGAGCGGCGTGGAGGACAGCTTCCAAAGGTAGCTTTCCAGCTTGGAACCGGCCACCTTTTTCAGCCCGTCGCCCATGGTCGACATACCGAACAGAAAAAACGCAACGCCGCACAGCAGCGAGAGAATATGTGAAAAATCCAACTTTTTCCCACCTTTTTTGCATTCTTCGCATATTATACCCAAATCATACGCGCTTTGTCAATAAAGCAAAACCAGCTTGCGCAATTTGTTGCTTGACAGCGCGCTGCGGAGCATAGTAAAATATGATCAATGAAACATGGAGGTGCAGTTTCTATGCCAGATGTGATGGAATACAAATGCCCGGCCTGTAACGGAACGCTTGCGTTTGATTCCCAGACGCAAAAAATGAAATGCCCTTACTGCGACAGTGTTTTTGACATGGCTGAGCTGAAGGCGCTGGATGCGGGGCTGGATGAGCCGGTGCCTGAGCTGACCGACGTTCCGCAGGATCATTTCGCATGGGATAACGACAATGAGGCGTGGAACGAGCAGGAAACGGCAGGCATGTCGGTGTTTTCCTGTCAATCCTGCGGCGGCGAGATCGTGGGCGACAGCAACATGGGCGCCACTTCCTGCCCCTACTGCGGCAACAACGTGGTCATTACCGAGCGGTTCCGCGGCGCGCTCAAGCCGAATTACGTCATCCCGTTCAAGCTCGACAAGAACGCTGCAAAAGAAAAATACAAACAGCATATCAGCAAAAAATTTCTGCTGCCCAAGCTCTTTTCCTCCGATAACCACATTGACGAGATCAAGGGCATTTACGTGCCGTTCTGGGTCTATGATTCAAAGGTCAACGCCTTTGCCCGCTTTGAGGCGGAAAACACGCGCGTCTGGAGCGATTCGCAGTATAACTACACCGAGGTGACCACCTACGACGTTTACCGTTCGGGTCAGATGGGCTTTGAGCACATCCCGGTGGACGGCTCGAGCAAAATGCCCGACGATCTGATGGAATCCATCGAACCGTTCGATTTTCACGACGCGGTGCCGTTCCAGACCTCCTATCTGGCCGGCTTCTTTGCCGATAAATACGACGTGGACAGTAAACAAAGCGAAGCCCGCGCCAACGAGCGCCTGCGCCAAAGCACGGTCGACGTGCTGCGCGGCACCGTGCAGGGCTACGACAGCGTCGTTCCTTTTAACCGTGACACGTTCCGCAAAAAGCTCGATCAGATGGAAGACGTGTCCGCTTACGCCGATCCGTTTGCCGCCACCAACAATGCCGCCAGCGGCATTCAGATGCTTGAGGGCAAGGTCGCCTACGCGCTTTATCCGGTCTATATGCTCACCACTACTTATCAGGGCGAAAAATACACCTTTGCCATGAACGGCCAGACCGGCAAATTCGTTGGGAACCTGCCGGTTGACAAAACAAAAAAGAACATCACGTTCGCCTCTGTTTTTGCCGGCGCGTCGGCGGTCGCCACACTGCTGCTGCACCTGTTTTTGAAGTAAGGAGGGTGATCAAAATGAAAAAAACGATCGTTGTTCTGCTCTCTGTTCTTTTCCTGCTCCCGGCTTTTGTGCTGCCCTGTCTGGCGGAAGGCGTCCGGTTAGATCGCGCGGCGCTTGACCGCCCCCATGTGATAGACGAAGCGGATCTTCTCACCGACGCGGAAGAGGCCGAATTCAGCAAAAGAGCCGAGGAGATCGAAACAAATTCCGGCTTTGACGTCATCATCGTTTTGGAAAACGGCACGTCCGGCGATTCTGACGTTGACATGGCCAATGAATACTTCCGCGCGCGTTTCGGCGACGGGAAGGATCAAAGGGGCGGCTTGCTGTTTATCACGGAAAGCGGCTTTACGACCATGTTCACCAACCTGACCCGTGCAGCAGACGACAACAGCGAGGAAGCCAACCAATACAAAATCAGCGATTTGCTTTCCGATCATGCCTATGCGGAAGCCTGCCGGGCTTTTGTCGATCATGTTCAGTATCTTGCCGAGCCTGAGCCGGCGAATATTCTGGCAGACGGTGCGTCTTCCGCTGAAACCGGTCTGCCCCGCGTGGTGGATGAGGCCGATCTGTTCACAGCTGACGAAGAAGCCGCGTTAAGCAGCAGAATTGCCGCAGTCGGCAGTGAATTCTCATTTGACGTCGTTGTTGTCACCACAACCGATCTCGGCGGCAAAAGCGACATGGCGTTTGCCGATGATTATTATGATTACAACGGCTACGGCTACGGGGAGAACAAGGACGGCTGCCTGCTGCTCATTCACATGGACGCGGATCGCGGCTACTGGATCTCGACCACCGGCCTTGGCATCAAAGCGCTCAGCGACGCCGATATTGACCGCATCGGCGAGGATATTGTGCCGCTGCTTACCGCGGGCGATTACGCTGCGGCTTGCGATACCTTCCTTGACGACGTTTCTGAAGAGGTCAACATTGCGATCAACGGCAGAGGCTTTCGCCCCATGCTGCTTGTCATCGGTCTGGTCATCGGGCTGGTCGTGGCTTTTGTTGTGGTCAGTTCGCTCAAGGGTCAGCTCAAATCCGTCAGGTTCAAGCCCGGCGCGAGCGATTATTTTGTGAACGGCTCTCTGGCGCTGACCGGCGCTTATGACGTTTTGGTCGGCCACCATGTTACGCGCACCAAGCGGCAGAACGAATCGTCCGGTTCCTCCACACACACCGGCTCGTCCGGCACCAGCCACGGCGGCGGAGGAGGGCGCTTCTGATGAAGAACACGTTTACCTTTGACAGCATCCCCACCACGGTCGGACAGCTGCAGCAGCTGCCGGAGCATTCGCTCGACACGCCCTTCAAAACGGCGGCGCTGGCGCTGCTTGTGCTGTGCCATTACCAAAACGACCCGGCGGCCACGATCGAAATGCTCAACGATCTCAAAGGCCCCGCTCCTCTGTCGGTCTATGATCAGCAGTTTTTGCGCGACCGGCTGGCGGGCAAGGGCTATAAGCCGTTCTCGTTTTTTGCCGGGGCAACGGTTGCCAACAGCTACACGCCCACGGTTCCCTTCACCATCACGGTTGAGGATAACCCTTATTCCTACACGAGCGACACATATGCCACGCTTTACGTGCGTTCGGCGGGCGCCGATTCACCGCGCCCCATCCGCCTGCGCAACAAGCCCAGCACCGGCCAGTGGTTCCTTCTGGAGGTTCAGTGCCTGTCCGATATTCGCCTCCCTGCGGCGGAAGACCCCTGGGCATAACCGTTATATAGGGAAACGCTGAATAAATCACAAGCGCACGATGGAACGGATATTTTTCCGTTATATTGCACCAAAAATCCTTGCTTTGCGTCAGCAAAGCGGCGGCTTTTTTGCACAATCTGACAAAAAATCTCTCGCTCCCTCGCACACTCTGATTTAATCAGCGCTTCCATAGTAAAACAACCGACCGGAACAGGTCGGTTGTTTTTTT
>CADBPL010000033.1 GCA_902796535.1 Oscillospiraceae bacterium | reverse complement strand
GGTGTATTAACGAGTATTTTTGTGAAATATGGCGGAAAATACTCCGTCAAGATACATGCCTGCGATTTAATCAGTGGTTACCTAAATAATCACTGATTAAACGCTGTTATTGGGAGGTGGCAGAAATGACTCGACGCGCCATGAAGCTGCTCGCCGTCGTTTTGACCGTCGGCCTCCTCGCGCTCTGTCTGGGGCCGGTGCTCGGCAGCTGCCACGCCTGCCGCGGTGACGACTGCTTCGTCTGCCGCGCGCTCGACTTTGTCTCGAGCCTGATCAAAACCGCCGGGCCGCTGCCGCTGTGTTTGGCGGGCGCCGTGCTGACGCTGTCCCTCACGCTGCTTAAACAAAAAAACGGCGTTCCCGCTTTGGCGTTCAACCCGGTGGAGCTGCACACCAAAATCCTCTCCTGACGTTTCCGTTTGACTGATTGCCGCACGGCACAGCTGCCTGTACTATTCAAACGGAAAGGAAATTTGAATGATCAACATAACAGGTCTGAGCAAGACGTTTCAGAACGAAACCGCGCTCGACTATAAAGATATGGTTTTTGAAACCGGCAAGTCCTATATGCTGCTCGGGGCTTCCGGCTGCGGCAAATCGACGCTGCTCAACATGATCGCCGGCGTCCTTTCGCCGGATCGGGGCAGCATCCTCATTGACGGAACGGACATGAGCGCCGCGCCCCAAAAAGAAAAGGATAAGTTCCGCATCGAAAAGATCGGCTTCATTTTTCAGGATTTCAAGCTGATCGACGACATGACGGTGGCGGACAACATCAATATTCTCCGCTTGGAGGGCGTGGACACGGCCGCCATGGATGAGCTGCTCAGGCGCCTGGGCATTTTTGAAAAAAAGAACAAAAAGGTCAGGCATCTCTCCGGCGGGCAGAAGCAGCGGGTGGCCATTGCCAGAGCGCTGGTCAAATCCCCCGACATTATTCTGGCCGACGAGCCGACCGGCAACCTGAATTACGCCATCGGCGAGCAGGTCATTCGGGAGCTTGTGCAGGCGGCGCAGGGCAAAACGCTCATTGCCGTCACCCACGACGAACGCCTCAGGCCCTATTTCGACTGCGTGATCGACATGAACGACGTCACCGGCAGCCCCTATGACGTTGACAGCGGAAAGGCGGTGGAGTGAATGCTTTCATTCGCCTTCAAAAACATGGCCATTAAAAAAATGCAGGTCATTTTGGTGGTCGTATCGATCGTGATCTCCGCCGGCGTCGCCGTGCTTGCCTACAACACCGCCAATCAGGTGCGCGACGGCATTACCGACACCGCCGGCTGGTATTCCGCCATCATCGGCCCGGCGGGCAGCAAAACGCAGCTGGCCATGAACACGATGTATTTCACCGATGAACCGTTGGGTACGATCCCCTATGCCGCCGTCACCGAGCTTCAGCGCGACAGCCGGGTCAAACGCGTCATCCCCTATGCCATGGCCGACAGCTACAACGGCTACCGCGTTGTGGGCACCGTTTCGGATTACCTCGAAAAAAAGGAGATCGCCGACGGCAGACTGTTTGACGACTCAGCGCTTTACGAGGTCGTGCTCGGCGCGAGCGTTGCCAAAGTCTGCGACGTGACCGTGGGCGACGAAATTTTCACCAGCCACTCCGCTTCGGAAGAGCACCACGAGCCGCTGAAGGTGGTGGGCGTTTTGAAAGAAACGCACTCCGTTTTCGACCGGGTGGTCTTCACCCAGCTGAAAACCATCTGGGCGGTGCATGAGCATGAGGAAGAAGAGCATCACGAAGAGGAAGAGCACGAGCATGAGCACATGGAAAACAGCGTGTGCGCCGCGGTCGTGACCACCAAAAACCCCGCGTTTGCCATGACGCTGGTCAATGATTATAACGGCCGGGTTCTCACCGACGGCGACGGGGATTCCTGCACCCTGCAGGCCATTGAGCCGATGGAAACGGTGCGCAGCATTCTGGAAGAGACCAACAGCACCAAATACATCGTTTATGTGCTGTGCGCCATCATCCTCATCATGAACGTAATGGTGATCTCCATTATCACACTGCTGAATATGGTCCATTCCGCCAAGGAGATCGCGCTGATGCGCCTGATCGGCATCAGCATGAAAAAAATCAATCTGCTTTATATTCTGCAAAACGGACTGATCGGTCTGGTTTCGGTCGTGCTGGCCTTCGGCGTTTCCAAGCTCTGCCTTGTGTTCATGGACAGCTACGCCTCCTCCATGGGCGTGGTGCTGAACGTGGCAAAGGTGTATCCGTTGGAGCTGGCCATTTTAGCGCTGGTGTTTGCCATTGCCGTTTTGCCCACCGTCGTGTGCACCTTTGTTCTGGCGCGGCGCGACGGAATCCATGAATGAGGTGATAACCATGAAACTGAGAAGATTAACAGCGCTGCTCCTCGCCGTGCTCACGCTGACCGCCCTGTGCTCCTGCGCAGCCAAAACCGAAACGGCCGCCCCGGGCGAGATCAAAAAGCTCAGCTTCAAATCCGCCCTGAGCTATGACTATCTGAAAAAAATCGACGGGCAGCAGGTCACCATCAACGGCTATCTGGCCACCAGCTCCCCGGCCGACGGGTCGTTTATCTTCCTGATGAACCTGCCCTACCAGAGCTGCCCCTTCTGCAAGCCCAACACCTCGGAGCTGTCCAACACGCTGGAGGTCTACCCGAAAAAGAACGAAACGTTCGATTTCACCAATCAGGCCGTCAAGGTCACGGGCAGGCTGGAGGTGGCGCCCGCCAAAGACAAAGTGTTCACCGATCAATACGGTTATGAATTCAATTTCAAGATCGTCGACGCCGAATACAAAATCCTCAAGGCGGAAGAGCTCGGCGACGATTACGCCCTGTGGACAAAAATTGCGGAAGCGGATATCGTCAACGACCTTTACAAAATGTATGATTATGTCTGCTTCACCTGCTCGTGGAACACCTACAAGGTCGATCCTTTTGTGGATGAAAACGGCGAGCAGCATAACGGCTATTATCTGTATGATACGGACGCGAAACACTTTCTGGAGGAAGACGGCGCCCAATACAATTACGGCACCAAATCCGGCTATTTTGACGGCATCATCGCCCGCATCAAGGCGATCGACCCGACCGCGTTTGCCGACCTTGTCACAAACGTGGAAAAATGCCGGGCGCTGACGGAAAAAGCGCTCAAGGAGCTTAACGACGGCAACTTCACAAAAGAACTGGCCTATCTGGAAGAATTCAAGTGTGAGGACTATAAGTATACGCTCAACAACGGCGAAGCGCTGATGAGCGAATATGAAGCTCTGTACACCGATTTCGCCAACTGGCTCGGCAGTTGGGAAATGTAAAGGCAACACCGCACAAATTGCGGCGCTGCCAAAAAAATAGAGAGGGGTCGAAACCATGAAAGACAAAACAAAAGCCAACGCCCTGCGTGTGCCGGATAACGCGCTGCCGCCGGATCAGGGCAAAAACGTGACGACATTTGAATATGTCTGCCTGAGCCTTGCGCGCATCGGCGGCATGTTCGGCACCACGCTCACCGGCACGCTGGCCGCCGCCTTTTTGCATGAACTCTATTTCGGCCCCGTCGGCGTGGGCGCTGACAGAATCGCGAAAATTCTGGCCCTGCAAACGACCATTACGACCGTTGCAGGCATCGTGGTCGGCCTTCTGGTCGGCATCATCGTGCAGAAATGGAAGAGCCGCTGGGGTCGCTACCGCCAGTGGTACATCATCTGCCT
>CADBPL010000032.1 GCA_902796535.1 Oscillospiraceae bacterium | reverse complement strand
TGAAACGGGGGAGCAGCCTGACGGAATGATCCGCCGGGATGCGCACCGGAGATTGAATCAGCGTGTGCTGCTGCGTTCGTCCAGATAACGAACGAAGGCTTCCAAAAGTCTGTCGTTGCGCGCATTCCCGTCGTTGGAATAACCGTGCCAGGCGACGGCAGCCCGGCGCCGCTGCGTAAAAGCGACCATCTGCCCCTTGGCGCCGGTTTTGACGAACACGTCGGTGTCGCGGAACTGCGTGCAGGCGTAATCCCTGCGCATCGCGTCGGCAATCCAGCCCGCAGGCAGGATGCGGCGGCCCTCATAGACCCCGCCGCAGGCGCAGGTGAAGCCGAGCCTGGCAATATCGTCGGCTCTTGCGTATAGCCCACCGCCGCCGATGGGGACGCCCCGGGGGCATTTGGCCAGCGCCCACTGGCGAAAATGCAGCGGCAAAAAAAGGTTCTCGTTCAAAAACTGCTCGGCGTTCATGCCGGAGGCTTTGGTGATGATATGAGCGATCAGGTAGTAAGCCGCATCGGAATAGCGGCGGTACTCCCCTGTTTTTTGTTCGATTTTGAGAGAAAACACATATTTGAGGTAATCGTCGCCGATCTTTTCGCGGTCATCGTCCTCATCCACGCCGTAGGGAATCGTATCCAGCCCGGTCTTGTGGCGCAGCGCGTCCTCGACCGTGACCTGATCCCACCGTTTGTCGTAACCCGCGGGCAGCTCATCGGGCGAAAAGAACGAGGTGACCGGGTCTCTCCGGCTGAGCTTGCCCTGCCTTTCAAGGATGCCGACGGCGGCGGCGAAAAAGAATTTGGTGACGGAATGGCTGTTGTTGCAGCTGTTGCAGCTGTCGTTTTTCCAATATTCAACGCCGTCGGGCGTGATCACGGCAGCGTCATACATCGGGTCGGTCTCCGCCGCCACGGCGGCAAATAAAGCGTTCTTCATAACATTACGATTCGGAATGCGTCATAAGCGTGAGGAAACGGTTCACTCTTCTGCCCGAATCGCTCCTCCTTTTGGATGATTCACACTGTTCCCCCGAAAAGGATCCCTCGGAAAGCACCGATTCATTCAGGATCTGCCTGTGTATTGCTCCCATTTTTTGATGAGCAGCAGGCAGAAGCCGAACGCGACGGCGGCAAAGCCGAGCCAGAAGATGATGATCTTCGACCAGCCGAAGCTCTCGGCGATCTTGCCGAAGCCGTAAGTGGAAAGCGCGCTGCCGGCGTAGGCGACGCAGTCAATGACCCCGGCCATGGTGGCGGCTCTCCCCTCTTTGGCGAATACAACGGGGATCAGCGTCAGGAAAACGTGGTTGATGCCGCTCATGGTGGAGGTGATGAGCGCCAGGAAGATCACGCTGATCAGCGGCGTGTAATGCTGAATGAAAAGCAGCGCCGTGAGCGGCAGAAGCGAAAAAGCAAAGAACAGGCAGGCAATGCGCGCCTCACTGAGCTTGCCGCGGTTGTAAATGACCGTGACGACCACAGCGCCGAAAAAGTTGAGCACGGGCAAAACGATGGTTAGCATCGTGGAAAACGACGGCGTCACCCGGAACAGCTCCATGATCATAGTCGGCACCCAGGTCATCACGCCGTCCTTGAGCATGGCGTGGAGCATGACGGGCAGGATCATAAACGCAAAGCCGGAAGCCGCGGCGACCTTGAAAAAGCTCCGTTTCGGCGCGCTGCTTTCGCTTTGGCGGTGCAGCGGCACAATGCGGCGGTTCTCTTCGCCCAGGAAGAGGGCGTTGGCGCCCCAGATGAGGCTGATGGCCATGAGAACGGCAAAGGCGATCATAAAAACGGTTTTCCAGGAGCCGAGCCGGATCACGACCGTTGTGACCGCATAAGCGCTCAGCGTGCCGGCCGGCATGGTCGCCGCAAGGCCCGCCTCCGCTTTTTTGAGCGGTTCGCCCTGCATGGTGTTGGAAACGATGTAGATGATCGGCGCCCAGAGCATGGACTGCGCAAACCCGTTGACGCCCCAGACCACGCAAAGCCACGCGAGGTTGGAGGCAAAGCACATGGCCAGATTGGCCAGCGACGACACAAAAGTGCCGAAAAAAATCATTTTATAAGGCGAAAACCGGTCGCCCAAAATGCCGTTGATGAGCTGGCCGCTGCCGTAAACCACAAAAAACACCGTGCCGACCACGCCCAGTTGCGTTTTGGTGTAAAGCCCCTGACTGACGATATCGGCAATGGCGGCGGAAAAATTGTACCGCCCGAAATAGGAACAGCAGTAGACGATCCAGCAAAGAAGATAAACGCGGTTGATCTGTTTGGTTTTTGAAGCAAGTTGACCCATGGCGATTCCCTGATCTGCTCAGACGCGCACCCCGCGGTACACGTCCGTATTTTTGATGATTTCATCGGTGATGGCGACGCTGCTCAGCTGATAAGCGGCAAACAGCGCGCCGCACTCGGGCGGATAATCCAGCATCAAAAGCCGGTATTCGCCGCTTTGCTCCAGCAGCCGCATGGCAAACTCGTTGCGAAACAGGCGGTTGTAGCGGAAAATGCCGCCCCAAAGCCCGATGGTGGTATCCGGCGGCAGCCCGCGCAGCATGGTCTTGACCGTGTCAGCCAGCTGCATAGCCTGCGCGCAGGCAATGGCGGCCGCCGCCTCGTCGCCGTTGTTGGCACAGCGAAAAACGCGCCCCGCAAAATCAGCAATCCGTTTCGGGTCGCGCGGTTCTTTTTCAAGCAGCGCGCGCACTTCGGCAAAGCTGCCGACTTCAAAATAATCGAACACCTCGCGCACCAGCTTCGTCGGCGGTTCCAGCCCGTTCTCGGCGCGCAGCGCGTAGCGCACGGCGTCAAGTGAAATGTGGTAGCCGCTGCCTTCATCGCCCAGCAGCGCGCCCCAGTTGCCGTAACAGCAGCGGGTTCCGTTCTCATCCTCCGTGGCGGCGCAGGAGCCGACGCCGCTGATCACCACCGCCCGTGCGCCCGGCTGCCGGATGCACTGCATGGCAATAAAAATGTCGCGGTCGATCAGGATGCGGTCACAATCGAGCACACCGCCGCACAGCGCCGCAATATCGCGCCGGCCCGCCTGACCGGTCAGAGACGTCATGCCGATGGCGGCCGCCTCAATGGGCTGACCGTCAAGCTTTTCGGCGAGCTCATCCAGAACCGCTCTCAGGTGTTTTCGCGCTTTGGCCAGCGGGGTCAGATTGTAATCAATGCAGCCGCCCTCTGCCTTGGCGAGGATCTTTCCGTTTTCGTTGGCGGCAACAGCGGTCGTATGATCTCTGGCGCCGTCGATCCCGAGATAAACAGCCATGGTATCACCCCGTTATCAGCGCTCCGTTGCTCCCTGCTTCAGGCAGGGCTTCAGGAAGTCGATGACCTTTTCTTCGTATTCATCCTTAGCATCGTAATAAGCGTAGGCGTGGATCGCGTCTTTGACCCACATATGATCCTTCGGCACCGTGCAGGCGGCAAACAGCTTTTCGCCCATTTCAAACGGCACCGTCGGGTCGTTCGTGCCGTGAATAAAGAGCATGGGCACCTTTGCCTGCGGCATCCGGCCCAGACAGTCCGCCTTGCGCATATCATAGCCCAGGCAGACCCGGCAGAACAGGTTGATGCACCGGGTCATCATCGGCACCGTAAAGCCGACCATGCTTTTTTGCGTAAAGTCGAGGATATCGTAAGCGCAGGTGTAACCGCAATCCTCGATCACAGCCTTGACCTGCGGCTGCGGGTCGCTCTCGTTGCAGAGCATCACGGTGGCCGCGCCCATGGAAATGCCGTGGAGCACGATCTCGATATCCTCTCCGAAACGCTTGGTCAGATAATCGACCCAAAGCAGCACGTTTTCGGCCTCATAGGCGCCGAAGCCGATGAATTTGCCGGTGCTCCTGCCGTGCGCGGCATGGTCGGGTAACAGATAGTTGAAGCCGAGCCGCTCGTTGTAAAACGGCAGCATGTGGCTGAATTCATCCGGCCCGTTGCACTTGTAGCCGTGCACGCAAATCACAAACTTTTTCGATTCGCGCCCGGGCACGAACCACGCGCGCAGCGTGTGACCGAAGCGATCCTCGATCGAAACGTCCTCCGGATTCTTGTCGTACAGATACTGGTTGTTGCGCTGACGGATCTTGTAGCGGATCTTATGGACCTCGCTGAGCTTTTCAAAATCGATCTCATCCGATTTCGGCCGCAGGATCGACAGCTTGACGCCCACGGCGGTGAAAGCGACGAACAAAACGAGGAGAACTGCAATTACTATAGGGATCCACATGAAATCAAACCCTTTCCCGGACAATACCGCGCCGGTGAGGCGCACGGCATCGCCTTAAAAATTATTACCGTTCCAGCCCCACTGGCTGATCGCTTCATATTTGACGTAGACCCGGTCGGGCGAAACGTCGAGCACCGCGCATACGTCGTCCGTGATCGCGGCGGTGAGCTTATCGCAGACGCTCGCGCTCAAGCTGCCGAAAACCTTCACCTCCAGATACGCGCAGGGGGCGTCGTCGCCGCCGAACCACATGCGGCAGCCATCCTCAAACCCGAGCATCAGCCAGCGTTCGGATTTGCCGGGCAGCAGCGCGATGGTCTTGCCGAACCTCGTCTTCAGGGCTTTTTCCTGCTCAGCGGTAACGGTGAGATTGGTTTTGGTTTGAATGAAAGGCATGGCTTTTTCCTCCTCAAAAATGGATTTACTCCTCCGGTTCCCGGCAAAACAGACCCATACAGTCCAGTGTTGACGCCGCTTCGAGCGGCAGGGAAACGGGTGCGTGCGTCATAGACGCGCGGTAAATGGCGAGCACCAGTTCCAGCGCGCTGCGGCCGGCCCGCCCGTCAACATACGGGGCGCGATCCTGCTCGACAGCTTCGATCATATCGGCATAAAGCGGCGTGTGGCCGCAGCCGTAGATATGCTCCGCCGCCGTGGAAAAGCGCTGCTTCATGGCCGCTTCCTCCTCCGGCCCGGCATCGGCAAAGCGCCAGACCCTGATCACGTCGTTGAGCGTGCCGCCCGCTTCGACGCTGCCGGTTTCGCCAAACAGACAAAGCATCTGCTCCAAATTGCCGCCGAACGTGTTGACGGTGCCCTCGACCGTGCCGAAGGCGCCGTTTGCGTAGCGGATGATCGCCAGCCCGAGATCCTCGCCTTCGATATAAGCGTGAGCCAGATTGTCGGTCACGGCGGTAACGGAAACGGGGCTGCCGCCGAGCATCCAGTTGAGCAGGTCGATGTTGTGGATGCACTGGTTCATCAGGCAGCCGCCGTCCTGCGCCCAGGTACCGCGCCACGACGCCTGATCGTAGTAAGCCTTCGGGCGGTTCCAGCGCGTCTGCGCGGTCGCGTGATACATTTTGCCGAACCGCCCCTGTTCAACGGCACAACGGATGGCCTGCACAGACGGGTTGAACCGGTTCTGATGGTTGGCGCAGACCTTGACGCCGGCCTTTTCGGCTTCGGCCAGGATCAGGTCGGCGTCCGCCAGCGACAGGGCGATCGGTTTTTCGATGATGACGTTGCAGCCGGCGCGGATGCAGTCGACCGCAAGCGCCGCGTGCGTGCCGCTCACCGTAGCAATGGCAACAAGCTCCGGCTTTTCGGCGCGGAGCATTTCACGGTGATCGGTGTATTCTTTTGTTGTGCGAAGCTCCGGAAACTGCTGCTTTAAATCAGCGATCGCCTCCGGCAAAAGATCACACAGTGCGACAATTTCCAGACGGTTTTGCAACGCAGCCGTGATATGGTTCGGCGAAACGCGCCCGCAGCCGATCAATGCGTATTTCATAATAATCCACTCTTTTCAGGACAGATTACAGACAGGGTTGTACCTTTTGCCGACAAAAAGGATTCATCGGCAAAAGGTACAACCCCGGCGCACCCAAAACGGGTACGCCGGGCAGCATGGTTCAGATTTCGGGAATGTCGAGCGTGATCTCTCTGCCAAGCTCGGAGGAACGGGCAATACCGTCGATGATGGCCTGATTGTAGAGGATCTGGCTGGACGGTACGGGCGGCTCGCCGCCGTTCATGGACGCGTCGAGGAAGGAGCGGATCTTGAGATAGAAGTTGTCGGTGTCGCTCTTGATCTCGGGGATGATGGTCTCGACCTGCTTGCCCGCCACATCGTGGTAAATGGTCATCGGGCCGCCGATGGAGCCGTTCCAGCACTCGGTCGAGGGAATGCGCAGACCGCCCTCTTTGCCGAGGATGATGGTGTCACCGGGGGTGTCAAGGTGCATGGCCCAGGCGATGCGGAAATCGAGGATGATGCCGCCCTCTAAACGAACGAAGGCCGCCGCAAAGTCATCCACGCCGAAAATATCGGCATACTGCGGGATGTTGGAATGCTTTTTGCTCTTGCCGAAGAAATCGGATTTGTAGCCGGTCACGGTCAGGGGCTTCGGGTAGCCGATGGCGTTGAGCACCATATCGAGCGAATAGCAGCCGATGTCGCCCAGCGCGCCGATGCCCGCAGTCTCTTTTTCAATGAAGGAGGTGCCGAACGGAGCCGGAATGCCTCTTCTGCGGCCGCCGCCGGTCTGGATATAGTAAATCTCACCCAGCTCGCCGGATTCGACGATCTTTTTGACCATCTTCATGTTGGGGTCAAAGCGGGGCTGGAAGCCAATGGAAAGGATCTTGCCGCTCGCCTTTTCGGCGCGGCAGATGGCGACGGCTTCGTCAAGCGTGACGCACATGGGCTTTTCAAGCAGCACGTTCACGCCCTTGTTCAGCGCGTAGATCGTGCATTCCGCGTGGGTCATGTTATAGGTGCAGACGCTCACGCAGTCAAGATCTCCCGCGTCGAGCATTTCTTTATGGCTCGGATAAAAGCGGATCTTCGCGGGATCAAGGCCGTTGTCCACGCAGAATTTTTCCGCCTTGCCGGGAACGAGGTCGGCGCAGGCCACGATTTCAACGTCGGGGCATTTTTTGTAGGAGGCGACGTGCGCTTCGGCGATCCAGCCGGTGCCGATGATGCCGACCCTGATTTTTTTGTCTTTGCTGTAATCCTTTGCGACGGACAGCTCTTCTTTGAATTTGTCGAGAATGTTTGCCATGAAATTACCTTCTTTCTTTTATGTTTTACCAACCTTGCGTTTTGAGATAGTCGCGGCTGAGCTGCGCGGATTCGAGCGGCGTCTGCTTCCCGCGGGGGCGATCCTGTTCCACGACCACCCAGGCGGCGCCTGCTTTTTCCGACGCCTGAAGGATGGCGGGCATATCCTGCATCCCGCTGCCGACCGGCGCAAAGCTGAACGCTTCCTCTTCGGCGGCTTCGCCGTCGTCCTCAATGCCGATCAGCTCATAGAGCTTGCCGCCCTGCCCTTTTTTGATGAAGTCCTTGAGGTGAACCACAGGGGCGCGGCCGGCGTATTTGAGGAGGTAGGCGGACGGGTCTTCGCCGCCCACGTTGACCCAGCAGGTGTCAAGCTCGGTCTGGAGCAGGTCGGCGGGAATGGTGTCGTATAAAATATCGAGCGCATATTTGCCGTCGATCCTGACAAACTCAAAATCGTGGTTGTGATAGAGCATGGTCATGCCAAGCGCCTTTGCTTTTTCGCAGACAAGGCGGATATCGGCAATGGTCTTTGCCCAGCCGTCGGTGCCGGGGCGGCGTTCCTCGGTCAGATACGGCACAGCGACGTAACGGCAGCCGATCTCGGCATAGACCGACAGCACGCCGTCAGGGTCGGCAGCCATATCGTCCAGCGGAACGTGAGCGGAAACCGGAACCAGACCGAACTGCTCGCACAGCGCCTTGACCTCGGCGGCGGACTTGCCGAACAGGCCGGCAAATTCCACGCCGTCATAGCCGAAATCCCTGACTTTTTGCAGGGTGCCGGCAAAATCCGCTTCCATTTCGTCGCGCACGGTGTAAAGCTGAAGCGCTACAGGTAAACTCATAAAATCAACTCCTTATTGTACTCGTTCAATTTTACCATACAAGTTATAGTATTTCAACCGATTCTTTGTGAATGTGCTGCCAAAAAAAGCTCCCTATTTTTATACAAATTTACAAAAAGAAAAGCAGACGGCCGAAACCGTCTGCCTGAGGGTTCGTTCGTTACGCCTGTTCTTCGCAGCAGGAGCAGGAAACGTAGCATTCTTCTTCGTTTTCGCAAGCGTCTTTCTTTTCTTTGATTTTTTTGAAAACAAGGCAAATGCCCGCGATAATGCCGGCGATGGCGGCAAGAATGCTGATGATTTTGAAAATCTTTTTAATGCAATCCATTATAATGATCCTCCAAAACTATATTTTGTGTTTTCAGTATACCGTAACGGGTTTTTAAAGTCAATATCTTTGATAAAATTTAACAAACCGTTCTTTGTTGAAAAGCGCGCCTTCGATTTCCTCAGCGTTTACTTGACACCCGCCCCCCCTTGTTGTAAAATAGAGCGTGAAAAGGAGAGAGTGACTATGAAAAGAATTCTGACCCTGCTCGCGGCCGCGGCCTTGCTGCTGAGTTTTTCGGCCTGCGGCAGCAAAACCCCCGCGCCCGTGACCGACGCGCCGAGCCGGACTGCGGCGCAGACAACAGAGCCGGCCGAGCCTTCGGCGGAAACGACCGAAGCGGAAAGCAGCACCGTGAACGAAGAAGAAAGCAGCGAAGCAAAAGAAGCCGAAGAATCGAGCGCCGCAGCGGAAGAAACAAGTCAGGCGCCCGAAACCACGACCGCCGCCGAAGACGCGCTGCCGCAGACGACGGCGGAGATCCTGGCCGCCTACACCGACGTGATGACCTACGCCAAAACCGAAAAAGCCGGTTTTAAACGGGTTCGCTACCAGTCGCTGCCCAAAGAAAAGCGGAACTTTTCCAACAACACCGTCATCAACATTGCCGCCAATTTCATGACAAGCAAGGAAAAAGCCGAAAAGAACCCCGAGGTTTACCCCAAGGGCAACGACGGTGCGGCGTTCCCGATCTACGGCAACAAAAAAGGCTGCCTGCTCACCGACACGAGCGGCATCCAATCGGCGGAATGCAAAAAGCTCCCCAACGGCAACGTGCGCATCAAGATCGTCCTCAAGCCTGAAATGAACCCGGAACCCACGCCCTTCGGCGCGGAAAAAGCGCCCAGCTGCCACGGCGCCATGTTCGGCCCCGCCTCCAAAAAAGAGATCGACGAAGCGCTCAACAGCAAAATCGTCACCGCCATTACCAAATCGGCCGAATACAGCCTGAAATATTATGATTCCTATTCCGACCTGGAATATGACCCCGTGACCAAACACATCCAATCGCTCCATCAGCACTGCGACGTTTTGGTAACAGCCGACGCCGAGCTGGTCTTCGGCCCGTTCAACGGCAGCTGCGTTCTGGTCAACGAAAACTATTTTTCCGACCTGGTTTACTGAAAGCCAAAATAGAAACAACAGAAAGGAAGTATGACAAATGACTAAAATCGAAAAAACCATGACCGTGGGCGAAATCCTTGACGCCAACCGCGACGTTGCGCCGTTCTTTTTGGAAATGGGAATGCACTGCCTGGGCTGCCCCTCCGCCAGAGGCGAAAGCGTGGAGCAGGCCTGCATGGTGCATGGCGTTGACGCGGACGAGCTGGTTGAAAAAATCAACGCGTTCCTGGCCAAATAAGCCATGAAACGGTTATCGCCGCGGCTGAAAGAGGCCGCTGCGCTGGTGCGAAAGGTTGACACGATCGCCGACGTCGGAACAGACCATGCCTATCTGCCGATCTATCTGATCGAGCACGGCGTCTGCCGCAGGGTGATCGCGTCCGACCTGCGCACGGGGCCGCTCGAAAACGCCCGCGCCAACGTGGAAGCGGCCGGATTGAGCGAACGCATTGAGCTGCGCCTGTCCGACGGGCTGACGAATTACCGCCCGAACGAAGCGCAGGATATTGTCATTGCGGGCATGGGCGGCATTCTGATCGCCGAAATCCTCGACAAAGCGGAATGGCTCAGGCACGGCGACAGGCACCTTGTTTTGCAGCCCATGACCCATGCGGAGGTTTTGCGCGCCTACCTGATGGCGAACGGTTACCGCATCCTGCGCGAAAGCGTGTGTGAGGACGGCGGCAACCTCTACTGCTTTCTGAGCTGCGCGCACACCGACAAGCCCCAAAAATACGACGCCTTTTATGAGTATTACGGCGAGCTGCCAAACAGCTCTGACCGGCTGGCGGGGGTTTACCTGCGGCGGCTGAAGGATCGCTGCCTGCGCGAGGCTGCCGCTGTGGGCGACTCTGACCGACCGCGGGCCGACCGGCTGCGCCGGATCGCGCAAAAGCTGGAAAGCCTTTAACAAAACAGAATTTTAGAATAATTAATAGAGCATCAGCTTTTTCTGAAATGAATAAGCTATGCTCTTTTTCTTTTCACTATCTTTTTCCATATGACATCTAACGCGCTAAATTTCAAAAAGACTCCTTTAAATACTACCGTTTCAAATCTTGAATCAGCAAGCTGAGATGCGAAACTTTCTCAACTGACAACCCTTCAACATCCAACATACGATGATCAGAGCGACCTAAAAGGTCATCTGTCGTTACACAGAAAACATCAGCAATACGTATCAGCATTTCAATAGATGGCTGAATATTGTCATTTTCCCAATTTGAAATTGTTTGTTTCGTAACCGACAGTCTATTCCCTAAATCGACCTGACTCATCCCACTTGCAAGGCGAAGCTCACGAATTCTTTTGTTCAACATGGCAACCAGCTCCAAATACAAACATTTCAATACTATTATATTTGTATTATTGACTTTTATGAAATACTATGGTATTTTAATAATTGACGGTCGGCGGAATTCTTACGAAAGGACATCTCATTATGAAAAAACTGATTTCTTTACTTTTTGTCGTAATTTTAGCGTTTGGTTGCTTTTCCATGAGTTCCTTCGCAGAAACTTCTTACAACACGAAAGGAACGAGGTATACGAAATACACCCAAGCAACTTTACAAAACAAAAGAAAAGATGGATCCGTTACTTTTGTTATAACTCGACTCAATTCCAAATCTCAAGCCAAAGTGAAGTTGACAGATGTTAATAACAATTGGCTTTGGGAATCCAGCCTCTCCACAAAAAACAAGAATTATCAAACGTTTTGCACCTTAAAGCTGGGCAAGAATCATTCTGCCTACAGAATCTGGTTCCGCAACATATATAACGCCGGTCAAATTGGCATTATGTATCACTCCGGTAAAAATGTTAATGTTTATTAATCAGGTATAGTCATTATTGCCGTCGACCGTCTACAAAAAGGTAATAGTGTGAATAATCTGAAAGGAGGGCGGTTCGGGCACAAAGCAGAGATGATTCATCTCTATTTGTGAGAAATCTGAATCGCATGGCGATTCAAATGAAACAAAGTCGAAATATCGTTTCCTTGTTTCTTCTTATTTTCTGTCTTTTCGGATGTCAAAACAAAAAAACGGTAATCCGAGAACTGGATTTTAATGCACAGGAATGTGTGCTTCTATCAGATTATCATTTCATTAGAATCTCATCCGAAGAATTGCAGGTTTCCGAACAAGACATTGATGCGGTAATCTCCATGGAATTGGCAACAAAAGCAGAACTCCAAGAAGTAACAGATAGAAAAAAAATAGAAGCGAATGACATTACAGTTCTATCTTTTCATATCAGGACAGCACAGGAGACAAAAACAATACCAGAATTCTATTATGAGGTTGGATCAGAACTGTTTGGCCAAGCATTTGATAAACAATTATTGTTACACAACACAGGAGATATTTTTTCTCTTTCAATGACAGTGCCCTCACTGTTGTCAGTAAAAAGCATTTCTGGAAAACATGCTCAATGGGAGATAAAAGTGGAACAACTATTCCAAAAGGAAAACGAACTTACACCCGAAATTGCAAAAAAAATATACGGCGTCGAAACCGTCCGTGAGGCAAGAGAAAAGATAAAAGAAAGCATCATAGCAGGACGAACATTCGATATAGCATATCAAAGAATTCTTTCTTCTTCAAAAGTATTAAAAATGCCTTCAGTTTACGCAAACTTTGCTGCTATGACAAAAGATTCAGCATCTTCCGAAGCATCAGAAAACATTGAAGAAAATGTAAATGATTTTTTCACTGAGTATACAGTATTAAAAGCTATTACAGAACAAGAAGGAATAAGCTATTCAATCGAATCATGGGATCAAGCATTGAATCGCCTGGTTCAGGAAACCTCGCTTTCAGAAGAAGAAATCCTCGATAGCTATGGTACGTACGGTGTGTGTTATGAAATGATGTATGAAGATGTCAAAAAGCTTTTGCCGCAATATGTAACAATCGTATCGACAACAGAGTCAAAGGAAGAAAGCATTTGTAATAATAAAGAGTATATCGCTTCTGATTAGCACAGACTTGAAAAATCTAACTAAAAAGACGGATGCTGCGGTCTGATCCGCTCGCATCCGTCTTGATTTTTGCTGTTTTCTTTACCAAATAAAGGTGATCTTGAGCCCCTTTACCGAATAAGAGATCACGTCCGTGTTCTTTGCCAGCTGCTCCACAATGGCGTCGCGCTGAGCCGTGTCCTTGCAGACCATCGTGCATTTTACCGTCATTTCTTCCGGCTCATAATACTTCTTCTCCAGCGCAAAGCCGTTGATCCACCAATGCTTTTGCATGGGCGTTTCAACAATGTTTTTGCCGTCCTTTGTCGTAACCGTCAGCTCCATATCGAGCATTTCGTCATCCGTGGCGCAGTCATAGAACGGAACAAGGCGGTATTTCGGTTTATCGTAAAGGCCGACCTCGGCGCCGCTCGTCACATAATATGTGCCCTTCCAGACCTGCAGCAGCTGATCCTTGCCGTCATAATCGTAATAAAAACGGATGGTGTCGTAATCGTAGCACGACGGAAGCAGATAATTCGCCAAAAAGTCGTAGCCCTTGCAGAACCCGAAGTTGCGCATCCAGACGTGTCTGGGGGTGATGAGCGTGCTGTTTTCGGTGTCGAGGTTGTAGCCGATGCCGATCACGCCGTTGTCCTTTTCGCTGAACATCAGGTGTTGCTCTTTGTCGTAGAAGCTGCCGAATTCCGCCGTGTATTCCTCACCGTCGGCAAACGTGTATCTGCACTGGATGGGACGAACCACGCTCGGGTCGTTGCTGTCAACGGTAATGTGCATACTGGTGGGGCTGGCGGAAAGCAGGCCGGCAAAGCGCGTCATGGTGGCCAGCTTGGTGTTCCCGGTCGCCCGGATCAATTCGGCCGCTTTAAAATAGCATTCCTTTGAAAAATTGTGGTCAATATGCAGCGCGTCCTGCACGTCGCGCTTCACGGCGAAAACGTCGGGCAGGTTGCCGATGAACAGATCCACGTCAAAATTGGAATCCTCATAAACCTTATCTTTAACGTCCTTGAATTCCCCGGTAAAACTGAAGTCAAACCTTTTGATGCCGAGCTTGTCATAGACCTTGTCGACCTTCTTCTGCAAAATCGCATAATCGACCCGGTCGCCGTTTTCCAATTCGTCGAACGGCACGATGCTCCTGATCAGATCCTTTGCGGACGCCTGAAAGCAAAACGCCGCGAGCATCATCAAGAAGGTAACGCAAAACAAAGTCAGTTTCTTCATGAATTCACCGCCAAAAAATAATTTTTGAACATATTAACATATCTTTAACAATTAGTCAATGGTTATTTCTGTTTTTTCACTCACATTGCTGTTCGACGTTGTTTTTCACTGCATTATATGCTACAATTACAAAGAATAAACCAATCGGGAGGATCATCATGGGAACTGTCATCGGAATCGGCGGCGGCTTCGGCGGACGCGATCAGCTGGAGCTGGCGCGCAGGATCATTGCGCTTTCAGGCAAGAAAAACCCAAACGTGCTGCACATCCCCACCACCAGATATGACGAAGCCGACACCTCGGTCATTTCACTGTTTTCAAGGCTGGGCTGCGACGTGGACGTGCTTTATGTGACGCACGCCTACATGACGGAGGAGCTGATCGCGCGAATGATCCGCCGCGCGGATATCATCCACGTGCCGGGCGGCAATCTGAAATACGTGATGGACAAATGGAAAAAAGCCAACGCCGTGCCATACCTGAGAGAGGCCTATGCCGACGGCAAGATCCTGTTCGGCGCCTCCTCGGGCAGTATGTGCTGGTTTCAGGAGGGGTATGACGACTGCGGCCCCGAGGGCGAATTCATGTTTGTGGAATGCCTCGGGCTGCTCCCCTACTGCAACGTGCCGCATTATGAGGGGCGCAGCTGGCAGAGCTTCAACGCAGCGGCTTCAAGCCGAAGCGTTTCCGCCATCTGCTGCGAAAACGACGCCGCCGTGATGTTCCGCGACGGCAAATGCTCGCTGCTCATCGCGGGCGATTCGCCCGACGCGA
>CADBPL010000031.1 GCA_902796535.1 Oscillospiraceae bacterium | reverse complement strand
CTTTTGCGGAAAAAAGCGTTTTACCTCATCCACGACCTGCTGCGTCAGGTTCAGCCGCCCGTCATACATCGTCAGCAGCACGCCCTCAATGTCGATCAGGGGGTTGTACAGCCGCTTGATGCTGCGCACGGTCGAGATCAGCTGCGACAGGCCCTCCAGCGCGTAGTATTCGCACTGGATCGGTACCAGCAGCGTGTCTGCCGCACAAAGCCCGTTAAGGGTGATCAGCCCCAGCGAGGGTGGACAGTCCAAAAGGATATAGTCGTATTGGCTTTTGATCAGCGCAAGGCTTGTGCGCAGCTTGGCTTCGCGGCGGGGCACGTCCACCAGCTCCAGCTCCGCGCCCGCCAGATCCATATTGGAGGGGATCACGTCCACATTTTTGAACGGGGAATGCAGAATCGTTTTTTCGGCGGGTACGCCGTTGATGATGTTGTCGTAAGACGACAGCGTGATTTCTCTTTTATTCACGCCGAGCCCGCTCGTGGCGTTGCCCTGCGGGTCGATATCCACCAGCAGCGCTTTTTTGCCCAGGGCGCCGATGGCGGCGGTGAGGTTGACGGCGGTGGTGGTTTTGCCCACGCCGCCCTTTTGATTGACAATGGCAATGATCTTACCCATAAGGTGAACCTCCTGTTGCGTAACCGCCGAACGGGTCGGCGGCCGCTTATGAACTGTGCAGACGTGCCGCGACGGCAAGGATCAGATCCCGCGCGTACATCAGCGCGCAGGCGCCGTACATCAGAAAGACGGCGCAGAAAAATGCGAAAAGGAACAGCGCATAAACCGCCGCGGCCGCTTTGCGGTTGGCGGCATACGCCCGCTTGCGCCACAGCAAAAGCAGCGCAAAGCCGAGCAGCCCGATCAGGCTCAGCGCAGCGCCGAGCCCCTTGGCCGGCGTGGTGTGGCGCAGGGCAACGCTGCCGCTGCCGCCGGGCAATTCAACGGCAAGGTAAGCGCCGAGGGCTTTTTTCACTTCGCAGGGTTTTCCGTTGAGCGTGGCCTTCCAGCCGCCGTCGTAGCTGACGGGCAGGAACAGCCAGCGTTTTTCGCCCGTGTTGTTATATTGAAAGCTCAGGCCGGTTTTGCTCCGGGTCAGGTCGGTCAGCTCGACCGACCCTTTTTTCAGTTCCGCCATTTTGTCCAAAGCCAGATAGCCGAGCTGTATGGTTCTTTCTTTCAGGTTGAGGTCTTCGGCGCCGGTGATCGCCACCACCACCGTTTCGCCCGGTTCAAACGAACCAAGCTCCATCAGGCCGTTCACCGCGTCGGACGGAAACAGCCGGAAATCGGTGTGCTTATAGTACGGCGCCTGAATATCCCGCCCGTTCACCTGCACGAACACGCGTTCGCGGAATTTGAAGCCGCAGGCGTTGAGGTAGAGGATCTCGTTTTGCCCGGCGACGTAGGTGAAGACGATCTGCTCCGCCGTGGCCCGCTCCAATTCGATGCGATCCGCCGTGCGCTCGGCGGAATCGGCCCAGGCCACCAGATCCTCCTGCGTTTGGGCAAAGATATGGAACAGCTCGTTTTGCGTGTCAAACCGTTCTTTTACGATCTGGGCGCTTTCGTTTTCCGCCGTCAGGTCGGTCAGGAGCGCGTCGTCGGCCGTGAAGCCGAGGGGCAGCGCATAGTCGTTGCGGTAAACGGAAAAGGCTTCGCCTTTTTCCAGCAGCGAGTAGCCGGCCGGCATACGGAACGTGTTGCGCGCCACAGCTTTTTCCATGTTGAGCAGGGTGTCGGAAAAAATCGTTCCGCCGGAATCGAGCAGGCGGGTGTACTGGTTGGAATAGCCCAGGGCGCAGGCGGCGCGCTGAAGATAATAGGGGATGAAATGCGTCCAGTTGGACAGCGCCTGCGTCTTGGTCAAAAACGGGTAATTGGTGTTCAGGCTGGTGTCAGGGTTCCTGATGCGCCCCAGAACACTTGTGCTCAGATCCAGCTCGCCTGCCTCGCGGCAGTAATCCACGTAGCTTTCGCTTTTATAGGTGAATTCGGATTCTGTTTTTATCCGGTTGTTGGCAATGCCGTAATACGCGATGCCGGTGCATTCCGCCAGCACCAGAACGGTGCAGAGCATACGGGTAAAGAGCTGATCCTGCTGCACCGAAAGCAGGGCGATCACAAGCCCCAGCGTGAAAACGATCATCCAGGCGGCCAGCGCGCTCAATCTGCTCAATTCGAGCACGTTCAGAATCACGAGAAGGGCGAGGAAAGCGGCGGAGAGCAGCAGGATGATCACGCGGTAGATCATCTTCGGCGCCTTTTTGGTGAAGGGCCGCAGCGTTTCCCCGTACCGCTCCAGGTAGGCCAGCGCCAGGCAGAGCAGGAAAAACACCGAAACGTAGAAAAACCGCATCGGGAACTGAACGTAGTCGCCGCCGTGCCAGAACAGGTTTGTGTTTTCAAAAACCACCTGCGCAAACAGTATGACGATGCCGCCGCCGATAAAGGCAGCCTGTTTGATTTTTTTGGCGTGCAGGCTGCGCAGCAAAAACAGCAGGGCGAACGCGGCGGCAAATTCCAGCCCGATCAGGAGCATGAGCTTGTCATCGAGAAAATATAAGCCGGTCTGCTTTACGGTGTGTACAAGGAGCCCTTCGTTCCCCGTTTCGTTCATGCTTTTGTTAAAGCGTTGGGAGGACAGGGAGAGCAGCGCGAACGGAACCGAATGGAAGCAGGACAGCAGCGCCCCGACAAAGGTGGCTGCGCCGAACAGGACGGTGCGCTGCGGCGCGTCCTTTCGCTCAACGGCGGTCAGCAGGTAAAGCCCGCCCAAAAAGAACACCGCCAGCGTGATCATATAGCCCTGATAGAACGACAGATAAAGCCCCACCGCATAGCAGACGGTGTAAAGCAGGGGCTTGTTTTCGTCCATCAGCCGTTTGAGTCCCCACAGCAGCAGCGGGAACAGCAGAATAAAATCCAGCCACGAAAAATTGGTGTAATAGGTCATGGCGTAGCCGCTCAGCGCATAGGAGACCGAAAACAGCAGCTTCCAGATCGTCGGCGCCTTCGGGAACATCCGCTCAAAGCTCAGCCGCGCCGTGAACGCGGCGGTCACGCTTTTGAGCCAGACGATCACGCCCAGCGCGTAGATCAGGTGTTCCCGCCGGAACAGGTACAGGATCAGGTCAAACGGCGTGACGGAATAGGAGGCGGCCATGCTCACGCCCAGCCCGGAATACCAGTCGAACAGCAGCGCTTTTTCGCCGTGCATCCAGTCATAGATGTGGTAGATCACCGGCAGCGTGCCCTGCGCCATATCGCCGTAGGTCACGTTCGCGGAGCCGAACGGCCAGATCTGCTTGAGCAGGAACACGAGCAGCAGCAGCGAACCGGCGATGCAGGCGCTGTCCCAAAAGGCGAGCGCGCTGTTTGGCTTGCGTTCTTTTTTCATTCTCTCTTCCTCATTTCGGTAAATGCTGATTCGATGGCACGCGTCAGCGTTGGCTCAGGTGCAGCGCCAGCATCCGCGCCGCGTCGGCGACCAGATCGGCGCAGGGGCGCTTTTTGTAGTATTCCGCCGTGCGCGGCGCCGGAACGGGCGAACCGTCGGCGTTCAGCCCCACCAGTTCGCGGCACACGATCGAGCCGTTTTCCTGTTTGAAATCGTTCGCCAGTGCCTGAATTTCGGCATAGTGCGCGGCCTTTTCTTCTCTGGCCTTCGGGTCGTCATAGCCGCCGGTCAGCCCCGCGACCATGAACGCCGCGCTGACCGCGCCGCAGACCTCGCGCAGCCGCCCCATGCCGCCGCCGAAGGAGGAGGCGAGTCTGGCGGCCGTTTGCCTGTCCAGGCCGGTCACGTCGTCAAAGGCGAGCAGAACCGCCTGCGCGCAGTTGTAGCCGCTCAAAAACAGGTCTTTTGCTTTGGCGGCGTATGCTTCGGGAGTATTCATAATTCATTCTTCTTTCATCATGTTCCACTCGGGCACATAGCGGCTGTCCGCCGCCTCCGGCTCCTGACAAAAGCCGTTATCCCGGCCGAGCAGAAGCATATAATTCGTTACCTGATCGTATTCCTCCGGCGTGATCCGGCGGCTCAGCTCGGGGTGAACCTCATGACCGGTCGGAAAATACTGCGCCATCAGGCTCACGGGCACCGATTTCGGCAGGTGATCGTCGATCCAATCGAGCACGCCGAGCGAG
>CADBPL010000030.1 GCA_902796535.1 Oscillospiraceae bacterium | reverse complement strand
GTAACGGTGGTATAGTCCAGCCTGCGCGCCCCAACAGATGTGGAACGTGGAATAGACGTTGTGATCCGCCCAGTCAAAGATCCGGCAAAGCTCGTCCCAGTAATCCACCTGTTCAAATTCCAGCTTTTCCACCGGCGCGCCGGTGACCACCATGCCGTCATATTTATTGTTTTTGATGTCGTCAAAGGTTTTGTAAAATGTAAGCATATGCTCCGCCGAGGTGTGGGTGGAGCGGTGCGTAGCCGTTTGCAGCAGCTCGATCTCAACCTGAATGGGCGTGTTGCTCAGCAGACGGAGCAGCTGCGTTTCGGTCGTGATCTTGGTCGGCATCAGGTTGAGGATCAGAATTTTTAACGGGCGAATATCCTGCGTGCTGGCTCGCTCGTTGGTCATAACAAAAATATTTTCACTTTCAAGGCTTGCCCTGGCGGGCAGACTGCTGTCGATCCGAATCGGCATGAGGATCCCCCCTTATGAAACACTATCGCTTATCATAACAGATTTTTCTTTGCTTTTCAAGCCCGATTCCTTGAGAAAAAACCTGTCCGGTTTTTTGCCGACGCAAGCATATCCCGACAGGCGGCGGAATATACTGCACCAGAATCTATTTTGAAAAGCGAGGGTGACGAATGGATATCCAGGTGGAAAAGCAAACGCTCGGTTCCTGCTGCGTGCTGCGCGAGGCGAAGGCCGAGCAGCCCGTCGACTGCGATATTACTTTGCCGGATTACTGCGGCGATGTGAAAAGCATTCTGAATTGCAGCATCGAGCCGTATCTCACGTCCGGCGGCGCGTCGGGCAGCCGCATCAGCGCGCAGGGCAACGCGGTGGTGCGTTTGGTTTACGTGGGGGAAAACGACAACGTCGTGTGCTTTGAGCAGACCGTTCCGCTGAGCAAATCGGTGGAAATGAGCGGCCTGCCGCAGGACGCTGCCTGCCGCATCAGCGCCAAAACCGATTACGTCAACTGCCGCGCGGTCAACCCGCGGCGCGTGGACGTTCACGGCTGCGTGACGGTGTGGTTCACGGTTTTCAGCAAAGAAAAAACCGAGGTGCTGACCGATTCGCCGACCGACGGCCTGTTTTTGAAACGCGACGGGTTTCAGACCTATGACTTTACCGGCTGCTCCTTCAAGCTGTTTGAAATGAGCGAGCCGATCACCGTGCCGTCGAATCAGCCGGCGGTCAGGGGCGTTATTCACGCGCAGGCCGTCCCTTCGGTCAAAGACACCAAAGCGGTCAACGGCAAGGTTTTGCTGCGCGGCGACGTCCGCGTGACGATCGGTTACTGCGGCGAGGACGGAACGATCGCGACGATGAACCACGTTCTGCCGCTCAACCAGATCGCCGAGGTGGAGGGCGTGAGCGATAAAAGCCTTTGTGATGTGCGGCTTTCGGTCACGTCGATCGACGCGCCGTTCAAAGCCGATGCGAACGGTGAACTGCGGCAGGCGGAGCTGGCGCTAACGCTGCGCGCCGATGTTTTCGCCTACGACCCGCTGTCGGTCAACGCCGCAACGGACGCCTATTCCGTGAGCGAATCGCTGGAGATCAGCCGAACGCGGGCAAAGGCGCTCGCGCTGTGCGAAAAGCTGGATGAGGCGTTTGCCGTTTCGTGCAGCCTTGACTTTTCGGATGCGCCCGCGGCTGAGCTGCTGGACGTCTGGTGTGACGGCGTGACAAGCCTGTTTGACGAAGCCGGGCCCGCTTTTGCCGTGTGCGGCACGCTGTCGCTGTGCGTGCTCTACCGCGACGGGGAGGGCAAACCGCAGCTGGCGCACCGCGGCTGCGATTACCGCTTTCAAAAGGAGCTGACAGCAAAAAACGGCTGTTTCGTTTTCGACCCGTGGCTGTGTGTGAACGGCTGCGATCTGTCTGTGTCCGGGTCTGGCGTGCAGGGCAGGGTGCAGGTGAATCTGGTCGGGGTGCTGTTTGAAAAAACGGAACATGACGTGATCGGCGAACTGCGGGCGGATGAAGCGCACCCCATCGCCGCAAAAGCCGCGCTCACCGTTTATTACGGTTCGGGCGGCGAAGAGATCTGGGAGATCGCCAAGCGCTACCACACCTCATGTGAAGCGGTCAAACAGCGCAACCGCCTGAGCGGCGAGCGGATCGAAAGCGACGGTATTTTGATTATTCCGAGGAATTGAACGGAGGAAAAGAAGATGGATCAGAAAAGTATTTATTCCGATATTGCGCAGCGCACGCAGGGTGATATTTATATTGGGGTGGTCGGCCCGGTTCGCACCGGCAAATCCACCTTTATCAAGCGGTTCATGGATGAACTGGTGATCCCCAACATCGAGCACGATTTCAAGCGGGAGCGCGCGCTTGACGAAATGCCGCAGTCCGCTTCCGGGCGCACGATCATGACGACGGAGCCGAAATTCATCCCGGAGGAGGCGGTGCCGATCGCGCTGCAGGACGGCGCAAAAATGAAGGTGCGGCTGATCGACTGCGTCGGCTACATCGTGCCGGGCGCGCTGGGCTACATTGAAAACGAGCAGCCGCGCATGGTCAAAACGCCGTGGTACGATGAGGAGATCCCGTTCAACATGGCCGCCGAGATCGGCACGCAGAAGGTCATCAACGAGCATTCCACCATCGGCCTTGTCGTGACAACGGACGGCAGCATCAGCGAGATCGACCGCGCGGATTACGCGGATGCGGAAAAGCGGGTGATTGAGGAGCTCAAGCAGTTGGGCAAGCCGTTTCTGGTTTTGCTCAACAGCACGAATCCCGCAGGCGAGGCGGCGCAGGCGCTGGCCAAAGAGCTGATGAACGCTTACGGTGTGCCGGTGCTGGCGGTCAACTGCAAAACCGTGACAGAGGGTGAGATCAGGGAGATCCTGCGTCAGGTGCTGTTTGAATTCCCGATCAAGGAGATCGGGGTGGAGCTGCCGGGCTGGATGATGAGCCTTGACGCGGCGCACGAGATCCGCAAGAGTATTGACGACACGGTGGCCGCTGCCGCGCAGCAGATCAGGCGGGTGCGCGACGTTTCCGCGTTTGCGCGCAAAATGTGCGATTGCAATTACGTTGAAACGGCAGAGATCACGCAGATGGATCTGTCGGACGGCAGCGCCGGGGTCAGGCTCACTTCATCCCCGCAGCTGTTCTATCAGGTGCTCAGCGAGGTGACCGAAACGCAGATTCCCGACGAGCAGGCGCTGATGAACGAGCTGCTGGAAATGAACAAAACAAAAAGAGCCTACGCGAGGCTCAAAAATGCGCTGGATGAAGTGGAGGCAACCGGTTACGGCATCGTGATGCCGTCGCTGGAGGAGTTGACGCTCGAGGAACCCGAGATCATGAAGCAGGGCGGCAAATACGGCGTGCGCCTGCGCGCGTCCGCGCCGTCGGTGCATATGATGCGCGCCGACATCACCACCGAGGTCGCGCCGATCGTCGGGTCGGAATCGCAGAGCGAGGAGCTGGTCAACTACCTGCTGCAGGAATTTGAAAGCGACCCGCTGAAAATTTGGGAATCGAACATTTTCGGTAAATCGCTCAACGAGCTGGTCAACGAAGGTCTGCACAACAAGCTGTGCCGCATGCCCACGGAAGCGCGCATGAAGCTGCAGCAAACGCTCGAAAAGGTCATCAACGAGGGCTGCAGCGGGCTGATCTGTATTATTCTGTGAGGAATTTTCTGGATTGCGCGACCGCCAGCGCGTCGCACCGTTCGTTTTCGGCGTGGTTATTGTGCCCCTTGATCCAAACAAAGTCCACCGTGTGTACGGCAAGCAGCGTTAACAATTCTTCCCAAAGGTCGGCATTCAGCGCCGGCCTTTTGTCTTTTTTGACCCAGTTGTTCTTCCGCCAGCTTTCCGCCCAGCCCTTGGTCACGCCGTTGTACACATATTGCGAGTCGGTCGTCACCGTCACCCGGCAGGGGTAGCGCAGCGCCTTGAGCCCCTCGATCACGGCGGTGAGCTCCATGCGGTTGTTGGTGGTCTGCTTTTCGCCGCCGCTCAGTTCTCTTTCCTTGCCCGCGCAGCGCAGGATCGTGCCCCAGCCGCCGGGGCCGGGGTTGCCGGAGCAGGCGCCGTCGGCAAATAAGGCGACCTGTGTGATCTTTTCCATGTTCATTCCTCCGTTTCCTCTGTTCAGTTTACCATTTTCCGTCCGGACAATCAACCTCAATTGTTTAATTTTTCTCTCTTCAGCCAATGCTTAGAGCGGTACATATTCTGATCAACGGGAGCGATAACCATGAAATCAATTTGTGTTCTGGACGAAAAAAACAGCGAGACCGCATTGCCGGCTCTGGCACGCAAGCTGCTGGCTGCGCTGGGCAGCCGCGTGGTGCTGATGACGGATGAAGCGCCGCAGACGCTGCCGTTTGCCGCACAACTGCAAAACGGCTTTTTGCAGGGCGGGGGCACGGTGCTTTGCCTGAAAAGCGGCTTTGAATCACGGGTGGTGAGCGCGGCGCGGCAGTTTGCGGCGGACGGCGCCGTGTATCTGTATTATGATTCGGCGTGCCGGATGAGCGTTTACGGCGCCGGTGGCAGACGCCTGACGGAGGAAGAGGAACGGCAAATTGCCTGGGCGGTGCCCGCGCCTGCGGCGCAGACGGGGGTCGCTGCCGAGCTGAAGCAAAACGACGCCTATACGGCGCTTGCGTATGAGCTGGGCGGTTCGCTTGAAAACGTCGCCGCTTCCTTTGCTTCTCCCAACGGCTCGCTCCTGCGCTTTGTAAAGCAAACAGCCTTGACACTGGGCGCCGTTGAGCGGAAACTGCCGGAATTCTACCTCAGCCGTTCCGGTTTGACGGCTGCGGCGCAGGACGAGCTCGGGCGGGTCTATCCGCATGAAATGCTGCTGAATCTGTGCTGCTCGTGTGAATTGAGCGGCAAAAAAACGCTTGAGGTTCCGTTTGCCTCCGCCTTTGCGCTGGCGCAGACGGCGCGCAGCAGCGGCGCGGGGCTGCGGTGCAGCTTCGACGGCGGCAGCGAACCGTGGCAGACCGACGGCGTGCTGCTGGTGTTCCGCCTGCTGCACCATATGTCGCAAAGCGGCCTGTCGCTTTCTTCGCTGTTCGGCAGCCGAACCTTTCCCGCGCAGCGGCGAACGATCCTTGCCTTCAGCGGCTCGCTGGACCGGCTGGCGGATCGGATCCCCTGTGACGAAGCGATCGCGCAGGGGGACGGCTTGCTGTTCCTGCGGCGAAAAACCGCCGGCGCGGTGCTGACCCGACGGAAGGACGGAAAACGCTGCTGTGTGGAGGTGCAGGCGTGCGACGCGGAGACCGCGCAGGCCGTGTGCGACGAACTCGAACAAGCCGTCTTGACTTATTCAAATATTTAGTGTATTATATTAAAATGAATTACAATGGATTGGTCTGCTCTTGTGAATGAGCGGATAAAATAAATATCAGTGGTTACTTCATTACGAACCTGAAGAAAGGAAGAAATGTGACGGGCTTGCCGCCCAGACCGAACGGTTGTGGAACGTTCGGCTGCGCGAGCCTGCCGCAGCAGCGCATTTATGCAGGAAAAAACAAACCAGACGCCTAACGATAAAAAGAACAAGCCGAAGCAGAACCGATTTTATCGCAACGGCAAGAAGGCGGCGAATCAGTCGGCCGCCAAAACCGAACCCGCAGCAGAAGAATTGAAGCAGGAGGTTCCCAAAAAAAAGGCTTCCGCGCCCAAAAAGAAGGCGGAAAGCAAACCGCCCAAAACAAAACAGCCCAAAGAAAAGCAAGCGAAAGAAAAACAAGTCAAAGAAAAGCAAGCGAAAGAAAAACAAGTTAAAGAAAAGCAGCCCAGAGAAAAGCAGCCCAAGCGCGTCAAATCCGAACCGCTCGGCCGTGCTGCCAAAGCGCCGAAAAACGAGCGCGCCAAACGCGAGAGCAAGGGCGGAAAAGGCTCCATTCGCATCGCGTTCCTCGGCGGGCTGAACGAGGTCGGCAAAAACATGACGCTGTATGAATACGGCAACGATATGTTTTTGGTCGACTGCGGCCTTGCGTTCCCCGACCCCGATCTGCTCGGCGTCGATCTGGTTTTGCCGGACTTTACTTATGTGGAGCGCAACATCGACCGGATCAAGGGCGTCGTCGTCACCCACGGCCATGAGGATCATATCGGCGGGCTGGCCTATCTGCTCAAAACCGCCAACATCCCGATCTATGCCACCAAGCTCACCGTCGGCCTGATCGAGGGCAAGCTCAAGGAGCATCATCTGCTCAATTCCGCCAGGCTCAACGTCGTCAAACCCGGCGACACGCTTTCGCTCGGCGCATTCAGCGTGGAGCTTATTCACGTGAATCACTCCATCCCCGACGCCATCGCCCTGTGCATCCGCTGCAAGGGCGGCACCATTGTGCAGACGGGCGACTTTAAAATCGACATGACCCCGATCGACGGGGAACCCATCGACCTGAACCGTCTGGCGCAGATCGGCACACAGGGCGTGACCTGCCTGCTGTCCGATTCCACCAACGCCGAACGCCCCGGCTTCACGCCCAGTGAACGCCTTGTCGGCAAATCGTTCGACAACCTGTTCCGTCAGGCGGGCAACCGGCGCATCATTGTGGCGACCTTCGCCTCCAACATCCACCGCGTGCAGCAGATCATCGACACGGCCTCCGCGCTCGGGCGCAAGGTCGCGCTTTCGGGCCGCAGCCTCGAAAACGTGGTCAGCGTCGCGCAGGAGCTCGGCTATATCCACGTGCCGGAGGGGCTGCTCGTCAGCATCGAAACCGTCAACCGTTACCCGGCCGAAAAGCTGGTCATTATTACCACCGGCAGTCAGGGCGAGCCGATGTCGGCGCTGGCCCGCATGGCGCTGTCCGACCATCGCCGCGTGGCCATCGGCCCGAACGATTATATCATCATTTCAGCCACGCCGATCCCCGGCAACGAAAAGACCGTGGGGCGCGTGGTAGACGAGCTGCTCAAGCTCGGCGCCGAGGTGATTTATGAGCGGATGTACGAGGTTCACGTATCCGGTCACGCCTGCCAGGAAGAACTGAAAATGATCATGAATCTGGTCAAACCCAAATATTTCATTCCCGTGCACGGCGAACAAAAGCATCTGCAAAAGCACAGCCTTCTGGCGCAGTCGATGGGCATCGACAAAAAGAACATCATCGTTGCCGACAACGGCGACCTGATCGAAATGAACGATAAGAGCATCCGCGTGGCCGGGAGCGTGCCGGCCGGCAAGATCTATGTGGACGGCTCCGGCGTGGGCGATGTGGGCAGCATCGTGCTGCGCGACCGTAAGCTTCTGTCGGAGGACGGCATCATTATCGTCGCCGCGAGTGTGGATGCGCAGTCCGGCTACATCGTGTCCGGCCCCGAAATCATGACGCGGGGCTTCGTTTACGCCAAGGAAGCGGACGAACTGATCATGGAGGCCAAGAACATCGCGGCGCGCGCGATCGAAAGCAGGCTCCTGCGTTCGCCCGATTTAGTGGCGGCTAAGACCAGAGTGCGCGACGACGTCGGCCGTTTCGTTATGGATAAAACAAGAAGGAGTCCGATGATCGTATCCATTATTATGGAGGTGTAAAGGTTGAAGCGTTTTATTCGGAACAATGCCGCTTTGCTCGGCATTTTCGCGGTCACGCTGCTTTCAACGGCGGTCACGCTGCTCTATAACCGTCTGGCCGGTATCATCGGGCTGACGATCTGGGCGGCGCTGGTCGTGTTTTCCGTTGTCAGCAATGTGCTCGTCACGCGTAAAACGCAGCGCCTGCTGCTCCGGCTTGACCGGCAGTTTGACACACGAAAAATGCGCAGCCTCGACACCTTCCCCATGCCGATGATCGTATGCAGCGAAAAAGGCGTGGTTCTTTGGTACAACACGCTTTTCAAAAACAGCGTGATCGGCGATTTCCGGCCGGACGGCGAAGAAGTGCTTCCGTTCCTCAACGGTCAGACTATGGAGGACGTCGCGGCGCACACCCGGCTGTTCACCTGTGTGGCGGGGCGGTATTATTCGATCTTTTCCTTTCCCTATGCCGTCAACGGCGAAGCGGGCTATGTGCTGCTGTTTTCCGACGAGACCGATCTGCAGCGCACGGCCTTTGAATACAAAGCGTCCAGACCCCGCGTCATGCTCATCAGCATCGACAACCTGGACGATATCCTCTCCACCCACACCGACAGTGATTCCGACAGCATGCGCAGCCAGGTCGAGCGGCTGATCGACCAGTGGCTGGGCGAATACGGCTGCATGGTGCGCAAGCTCGGCGACGGCCGCTTTGTGGTCGTGTGTGAAGACCGCGATCTGGTTCAGATGACCCAGCGGCGGTTCGATATCCTTGATACCGTCCGCGCTTATCAATATGACGGCAAAAACGTCGGCTTCACCATCTCTATCGGCGTCAGCGGCGGCGACACGCTGCGCAAATGCGAAACGAACGCGCGGCAGGCGCTTGATATGGCGATCGGCCGCGGCGGCGATCAGGCGGCGGTTTTCAAAACCGACACGTATGAGTTTTTCGGCGGCGTTTCCAAGGGCGTCGAAAAGCGCAGCAAGGCGCGCACCCGCATCATTTCTTCCTCCATCACCAAGCTTATCGAAAACAGCTCCCGTGTTTTTATCATGGGCCACCGCTTTTCCGATCTGGACAGCGTCGGCTCGGGCGTCGGCGTTTATTGTGCCGCTTCTTCGCTGGGCAAAGAGGCAAAGCTTGTGATCAACCGTGAGCAGACCCTTGCCGCGGGGCTGGTCGAGCTGATCGAATCTCAGCTCGGCAGTGTGTTCTGCGAGCCGGGCGAAGCGCTCAAACAAATGGATCGTAACACGCTCCTCGTCATTTGCGACACGCACCGGGAGGACGTGCTCGAAAGCGCCGACTTATATCGCATGGCCAAAACGGTCGTCATCATCGACCATCACCGCAAAAATGTGGATTTCATCAACAACGCCATCGTTTTCCACCACGATCCGACCGCGTCTTCCGCCAGTGAAATGGTGTCGGAGCTGCTGCAGTATATGCCCTCAAAGCCGCCTGTTTCCGAAAGCGTGGCGGATGCGCTGCTGGCCGGCATCATGCTTGACACCAAAAACTTTGCGCTCAAAACCGGCGTGCGCACCTTTGAGGCGGCCGCCTTCCTCAAAAGCAAGGGCGCCGATACCGTGCGCGTGCGGCGGTTGTTTATGAACAAGTTAGAGGATCTGAAGCTGCGCAACGACATGATCAGCAGCTGCGAAAAATACCGCGACTGCGCCATTGCCTTTGCCGATTTTGAATCGCCGAATATCCGCACCATCACCTCGCAGGCCGCCGACGAAATGCTGAACATAGACGGAGTCAAGGCGTCCTTCACCATGTTCGACACGGGCGGCGCCGTCAATATTTCGGCGCGTTCGCTGGGCGATATCAACGTGCAGGTCATCATGGAAGCGCTCGGCGGCGGCGGTCACCTGACCATGGCGGCCGCGCAGCTGACCGACTGTGACTTTGAAAGCGCCAAAACGCGGCTTTTTGCCGCCATTGACCGGTATTATTCGCAAACGAACGAAGCATCCAAGTAATTAAAATATGTCGAAAAAGTTACAACTTTGTCATCGAATTGACTATTTTACAAAATAATGGTAAAATACTCAGATAAGAGAGAATAAAGATGCTTTATTCCGAAAGGACGGATGAAAGATGATTAACAGCGAACACCTTTGCATGAGCTGCATGAGGGAGATCGGCGCGGTGCAGCAATGCCCGCATTGCGGCTATGTTGTCGGCACGCCGCAGATTTCACCTTATCTGAGCGTGCGCTCCGTGATCGGCAACCGCTACCTGGTCGGCCGGCTGCTGGAATACAACGGTGACGGTGCGACCTACATCGCGTGGGATATTCAGGACAAGAAGGCGGTCACGATCCGCGAATTTTTGCCCGATACGCTCTGCACCAGACCGCGCGGCACCAAGATCATCTCCGTTTCGCACGGCTGTGAGATCGCCTATAACGACTGTCTGGCCGATTTTCTCGAGCTTTGGCGCAAGCTGACCCGGATGAGCGGTCTGTCCGCTCTGGTCAACGTCTACGAAGTGTTTGAAGAAAACAACACGGCCTACGCCATTTGCGAATACATCGAAAGCATCACCCTGCGCGACTATCTGCTGCGCATCAAAACCGGCTACATACCGTGGGAACGCGCCAAGACGCTGTTCATGCCCATGCTTTCCACGCTGGGTATGCTCCACACCGCCGGGATCATCCACCGCGGTATTTCGCCGCTCACGCTCCAGATCGGACGCGACGGCAAAATGCGCCTGAGCGGGTTCAGCATCTGGCAGGCCAGAACAGCGCGCAGCGACCTGACGGCGCAGCTCTTCCCCGGCTATGCCGCCATTGAGCAATACGGCTTTGAAGGCCAGCAGGGCCCCTGGACCGATCTTTATTCCTTTGCCGCAACGCTGTATCGCGCCCTGATCGGCAGCGATCCCATCGAAGCGACCGAACGCCTGACGAACGACCGGCTGATGGTGCCGGGCAAATTTGCCGAGCAGCTGCCCGCTTACGTGATCAACGGCCTGATCAACGCATTGCAGATTTTGCCCGAAGACCGCACGCGCAGTGTGGAGCAGCTTCGCGCTGAGCTCTCCGCATCCCCCTCGGCAACGGTCTCCGGTGTCGATTTTGCCAATGAGGCGGCGGAGCAGGAATATGAGCGCCAGCCGCAGCGCAGGCCGCCGCAGCAGCCGCCGCAAAAGCGCAAGCGCCCCTCCAAAGCCGCGCAGGCCAAAAAGAACAAGAACCTTGCCTTGAAGGCCGGTCTGATCAGCGCCATCGTTCTGATGCTGATTTTCCTGATCGTTGTGCTTTTCATGCCCAGGCTCAAACCCACCGCGCCCGAGGAAACGACACAGACCGTTACCAAGAGCGGCGAAATGGTTTCGGTCGGCATGTTCGTGGGCAAGTATTATTCCGAGATCACCAACAACGCCTACTGGCTTGATAATTTCAAATTCGAGAAAAAAGAAGAATACAGCGACAAGGTCAAAAAGGATATGATCATTGCCCAGAGCGTTGAGCAGGGCAAGCAGGTCAGCAAGGGCACGACCATTGTTCTGACCGTTTCCATGGGCGTTGAGCAGATCAAAATGCCCAACGTGACCGCCATGGATTATGAGCAGGCCAAATCGCTGCTCACTGAGGCGGGGTTCCGCGTGAGTAAAAAGACCGAAAACAACTACGGCGGTCACACGCCCGACACGGTCAAATCCGCCGAGAGCTCCTCAGGCAAAACCATGAAGGCCAACGCCACTTACGACAAGGGCACGACCGTGACGCTTCGCGTCTGGGGCGATGTACAGGAGACTGTGCCGACGACCGCGTCCGCCACAACGACCAGGAAGGAATCCACACGCGCGAACGTGATCGTGGACAAGTCCGAGATCGAGGAGGAATCCTCCTCCAAGAAGAACACCAAGACCACGGAAGGTGAGACCACCACCAAGAAGGGTTCGGGTTCCAAGACAGAAAAAGAAACCACTACCGTAAAAGAAAAAGAGAAAGAAACCACCGCAAAAGAGAAAGAGACTACCTCTAAGACCTCCAAAACAACAACGACAACGCCGCCCACTGTGACTGATCCGGTCATGGAGGATTAAGCGTTCCGTTTTACCGCACCATTCGGGTGCGCGCCAATGCCATAAGAATATCGCGGAAAGGACAGGCCGATCCGGGATCGCTCCCGGGCTGCGCGTTCCTTTCCGCGGCTTTTTTTGGTGCAGGTGGTTGAGAATTGAAAACGGCTGTGCTATAATGGCGGTAACGATCAGCAGGGAGGTATTGTTGATGAAAAAAATAAAAATCGGTATTGCGGGCTGCCGCGGGCTTTCCACCTTAATGGGGCTGCGCGATATTGAAGATGTTGAGATCGCCGCGATGTGCGACCTTGACGAAGAGCATCTGAATAAGGCGGCCGAGGAGATCGGCGGCGACGTTAAGAAATATCGGATCTTTGAGGATATGCTGGAATCCGATATCGACGGCGTGATCGTTGCCACGCCCATGCAGTGCCACGTGCCGCAGGTGCTGGCCGCGCTCGAGGCGGGCAAGCACGTGATGAGCGAGGTCACGGCCGGCGTCACGATGGACGAACTGTTCTGGCTGTGCGAAGCCGTTGAAAAATACGACAAAATCTATATGTTCGCCGAAAACTGCGTTTACACCCCCAAGGTGCAATTGGTCAAGCAAATGGTCGCCAAGGGGCTGTTCGGCAGGCCGTATTATGCCGAAGGCATGTACCTGCACGACATTCACGATATTCTGGTTTACCCCAACGGCAAGACCTCGTGGCGCTCCTATTGGCAGTGCGGCACGCGCGGCAACTTCTACCCGACGCACAGCATCGGCCCGGTCATGCAGTGGTTCCCCGATGATTACATCACCGAAATTTCCACCTTCACACCCGGTATCCACAACCCCTACGGCATGAAGCAGGACAGCGGCACCACCACCATGTGCCGCACCAACAACGGCAACCTCATCTGCCTGCGCACC
>CADBPL010000029.1 GCA_902796535.1 Oscillospiraceae bacterium | reverse complement strand
GTGGATGTGAACCGCAGCGACAAGCCGCTTGAAAAGGTGGTCATCCGCTCCATCGAAATCAGCGAAGCGGAATAAACGATAACAAGGGCAATGCCGCACGATCCGCACCTCAAACGATCGCGGCGTTACCCAAGCTCTCTTTATGCCGATCATAGAGGGAGCTTTTGCCTTTTTCGCACAAAAACCTTTGCGCCGTTCCGAACCGTTTTGCTTAACCATGACACACTCAAAAAAGGGGGAGCGTTATGAAAAAAACAAACGCCGTTCTGGCTGCGATCCTTGCGGTCATTTTCCTTGCCGTCGTTGCCGTTGTCGTTCACCGAAGGCTCGACGCCGCGCCGCAGCCGCAGCCGCAGTCTGCCGCCGAATCGGGCGCCCGCACAGTCGATTGGAAAACCGCCTACCGTGAGTTTTACGCAAACAAGGGCTACCTGGCCGACGTCAGCGACGGGGAAAGCACGCCGAAGATCGCTTTAAAGGACATGGACCTTGACGGCACCCCCGAGCTGCTGCTGCGCGACCCGTGGAACGCGGGCACGTTCGGCAACGGCGTGGTCTACACCCTTTCCGTCAGCGGCAAGGTTATCAGCGCAGGCATTTCCGACAGCTACGGCGGGCAGTGGTGGCCGCACGCCATTTCCGACAGCAGCTATCCGGGGTTCTACACCTTTTTCTGGTACCGCGGCGAAGAAACCGAAACCAACGAGATGCCCATGCATATCCTCTATTACTATCTGGAAAACCGCACCCTGAAGCACACCGACGTGGCCAGCGACGCGCAGGAGCCTGAGCGGTATGACCGCATCACCGATGATGAGGGGCTGTATAACGCGATCATGAACAACGACGTTGACGAGACGATTTCCTTTACGGAGTGTCCCGAGCCTTCCGCCGAAAAATGGAACGCGTTATGCGCGGAATACGGCTTTTGAACGGGGTGAAACAGAACATGGAAAACCTGTATTTAGGCGTGAGCAAAAAGATCATCACGCCCGAGGTCGGCGGCAACCTTTACGGCTACCGCCCCGACGTGATCTCGGAAAAGATCGAGGACGATCTGACCGCCACCTGCTTTTATTTTTGCCAGGGCGGGCGGCAGGCGCTGATGATCTCCGTCACCGTCGGTTCTCTTGCCACCGCGCTTTATGACGACCTTGCCGCCAAAATCGAGCAGACCTTCTCCATTCCGAAACAAAACTGCGTGATCAGCGCCACGCACACGCATTCGGCGCCGAACACCTGCGGCGAAGTCGGCTGGGGCGACCTCGATGAACCTTATATCAACGGCATTCTGGCGCCGCAGATCATGAGCGGCGTGGCGGAAGCCATCGCCGCCCGGCAGCCGGTCACCGTCGGCTGCGCCGTGGGCAACAGCTTCGTCGGCGTCAGCCGCCGCGAGCTGACCGGCGAAAACATCACCGTTCTGGGGCAGAATCCCCACGCCTGCTTCGACCCGCGCATGACGGTCATCTCGTTCAAAAACGAAGCGGGGCAGGCCGTTGCCAACATGATCCACTATGCCTGCCACGGCACGGCGGCAGGCTGCAACAAAGAAGTTTCGCGCGACTGGTCGGGCGTTATGACAGACGAGCTGGAACGCGTGAGCGGCGCGATCACCGCCTTTTTCAACGGCCCCGAGGGCGATATCGGCCCGCGGCTGAGCAACGGCGGCACGGCGGGCGACGGCATCCGCCGCATTTACGAGATCGGCTGGGTCGGCGCGCGCGACGCGGTGCAAATCTACAAAACCATCAAGGCTTACCATCCGGTCGAGCTTGTCTGCGGCGGCGGCGACATTGCCGTGAGCATGAAGGAGCGCATTCCGCGCGAGGAAGCGCAGGCGCTGTTTGATCAGTTCGGCGCGGATGCGATCAATTCCGAGCTGGCGCAGCGCCATTACGCGCAGCTGGTGCTGGACGCCTACGAAAGCGGCAAGCCGGAAATCGCAAGCACCCCGCTGCACCAAAGCGTGATCGCGCTGGGCAGCCTTGTGTTTGTCACGTTCCCCTATGAGCTGTTTTCGCAGATCGGGCTGCGCATTGACGATTGCTTTGCCGGGCAGCGCGTGCTCTCGCTTTCCAACGCCAACGGCTCCATGGGTTATTTCATCACCGAAGAAGCCAAATGCCGCGGCGGCTATGAGGTCGATATGTTTTATTACAGCGGTCACGATCAGCCGTATTGCGACAATGCGGATTTTGAACTGATGCAAAAAACCGTGCAGCACATCCAGGACGTTTTGAAAGAGGGGAACCGATAAATGTACCGCATCGGCGCAAAGGAGCTGGAAGAATTAAAAAGGGTGCTTGACGCCGGAGATCTGTTTAAAATCAACGGCGGCCTGCAGGAATCCAGGCAGGTGGAAGACAAGCTCCGGCAATCATTCAGCGTGCCGCACGCCATTTTTATGACCAGCGGTTACGCCGCGCTGGTTTCGGCGCTGGTCGCGCTGGGCGTCGGCCCGGGCGACGAAGTGATCGTGCCGGCCTACACCTATATCGCAACGGCCATGGCGGTCGTCGGCGCGGGGGCGATCCCCGTGCTGGCGGAGGTGGACGATACGCTGACCATCGACCCCGGGGACGTGGAGCAAAAGATCTCGCCGCACACCAAAGCGATCATTCCCGTGCATATTCAGGGCTTCCCCTGCGATATGGACAGCATCATGGCGCTGGCCGGGCGGCACGGTCTGCTCGTGCTGGAGGATGCGTGCCAGGCCGACGGCGGCAGCTATAAAGGGCGGCGCCTGGGCGCCATTGGCAACGCGGGCGCGCTGAGCTTTAACTTTTTCAAAATTCTCACCTGCGGCGAAGGCGGCGCGCTGCTGACTGCAGACCGGCAGGTGTTTGAACGCGCGCTTATTTATCACGACAGCAGCGCGGTGGCCTATTTCGGCGACCAGCTGAGCAGCGTGGAAACCGAAGAATTCTGCGGCGGCGAATTCCGCTCCAACGAGCTTTGCGCCGCCGTGATGAACCGGCAGCTTGACCGCATGGACGCGATCCTTGCCGATCTGCGCGCCAACAAAAAATATTTGATGGACGGGTTGGCCGACGCGTGCCGGTTCGTTCCCTCCAACGATCTCGCGGGCGATTGCGGCACCACGCTCGCCCTGCAGTTTGAAAGCGAGGCGGCTGCCCGCCGGTTTGCGCAGGCGGACGGGATCAACGGCGTTTTGCCCATCGACACGGGCAAGCACGTTTACCGGCACTGGACGCCGATCATGAAAAAGCGCGGCGCGCTCCACCCGCTGATGGATCCGTTCAAAATGGAGGCGAACCGCGGCATCGTGCCCGATTACCGCGACGATATGTGCCCGCAAACGCTGGAACGGCTCGCCAAAGCGGTTTACCTCAACATTGACCCGAACGACGATCAAAACGCGCTCGATCGCAAGCTCGGGCAGATCAGAAGCGCACTGAACCGTTGAGGCGTGCGCCGCAGGTTGTTAAATCAATAAGCCCCGATCTCATCGGCGGTTAACAAAAAAGGAGAATGACTTATGAAAAAAATACTGGCATTATTGACAGCGGCCGTGGTTTTGGCGGGCTTTGCGGCCTGCGGCAAAAACAAGCAGCCGCCTGTGGATGAAACAGCTGCCGAGACCGAAGCAGTGGCGGAAACCTTTTCCGAGGAATCCTCCGGCGCGCTGCCCCAGCTGATCATCAACAGCGAACCCTACGTCGTCACCGCGAAGGACGGCTTTGACAACGCCGGCGTCACCGCGCTCGTCTGCGGCGCCACCGCGAACTATTCCTTCACCGCGTCCTCCGCGACGACCACGTGGAAGGTTTATCTGTTCGACGCGCCCTTCACCGACGGCGCGCGATACCTGCCGCAGGCCGGAACGCCCGCGCTCGAAGGCGACGGCAACCTTTCGATCGAGCTTGGCAAGTATATTTACATTCTGTGCAGCGAAAGCTCTTTGACCGCTGCAGCCGCGTCCGACGCGACGCTCTCCATTGATTACGCAGACGCTTCTGCCGCTGTGACCACCGCGAGCGCAACGACCGCCGCGCTGCTCACGACCGCGCCGGTCACCACCAAGGCAGCCACCACCAAGGCAGCCGTCACGCAGGCCGCCACCACGGCAGCGACCACCGCCGCCACCACGGCGGCCACCACCGCTGCGACCACGGCGGCCGCAACGGAAGCCACAACAGAAGCCGCCACGGCGGCGCAGAGCACGCTGCCCCATCTCAGCGGGCCTGTCACAGTTACCGCCAAAGACGGCTTTAACAACGCCGGCGTAACGGCGTTTGTCTGCGACGCCGCCAACACCTATTCCTTCCAATCCTCCTCGGCGAACACCACCTGGAAGGTGTACGTTCTCGATCAGGAATTCACCGACGGCGCAAGATACCTGCCGCAGGCCAAGACCCCCGCGCTTGAGGGCGACGGCAACCTTGCCCTGAGCGCCGGGCAGTTTGTCTATGTGCTTTGCAGCGAAAGCAACCTTTCCGCCGCCGAACCGACCGACGCATCGCTTTCGATCGGTATTGCCGGATAACCGCAGGCCGCCGCCTGCAGGTGCCCGATCAGAGAGAAAAGGAGAAAGCAAGATGAAAAAAATGTTGACCGTTTTGCTGGCGGCCGCGGTTTTGGCGGGCTTTACGGCCTGCTCAAGCAGCCGGCCGGACGGTGAAACGGAAGCTCTTACTACGGTGAACGAGGAAACCGCGGCGGAAGCAGCAGCGCCCGAAGCAACGGCCGCTGAAGAAACCGCCGAAGAAACAACGGCGCAAAATACCGAAGCCGCGCCGGTCAGCGAAGCCGCTTCGACCGAGGCGGCCGATTACAAAGAAGCGTACCGTCAGTTCCTCCTCACCTATCTTAAAAAAGACGACCTTTCGGATTACGCGTGCTTCAGCCTGATTTATCTGGATGACGACGACGTTCCGGAGCTTGTCATATCAGACGGCGATTTTCATCTTTCAACGGCTCATTTGTATGCCTTTGACGGCGCTCAGGTCAGGCATATCGATGACGTGGGCAACTACGGCACTTTCACTTATGAAAGCCGGAAGAGCCTGATTTATGTGGAAGACGTTGCGCAGGGCCATTTCATGGCCGCGAAACTGGAGTATAAAAACGGAAAGCTTGACACGCTGTGGTCAGGCGCCAACGATGAGGGCGCCGTCGGCGAGGAAAAGGCCGTTTACGAGATCAACCAAAAAACGGTTTCCGCCGCGGAGTTCAACGCGGAATATGACAGGATCTTTTCTTCGCAAAACCTCGATCAGGTTCCGAGCAAGGGAGAAAGCGGCGCCTACGCCCTCACGCGCGAGAGTGTGACGGCGTTTTAAGGCAGGGCGCAAACCGGAAAACGCCGCATAAAAACGCAAAAAGACGCCGGGATTCACTTCAGAAGGTGAGTCCCGGCGTTTTGGCTTTTGACAAAAGAAATCGGATCAAACAGGGAACCGCGTCAGGCGCAGGGCGCGTCGCGATCGCCTGGGGTTTCCTCTGCCCCGTCCGCGTCTTCGCCGCCGTCGTCTTCCGGCTCTTCCCCGGCTTTGGATACCCGCGCGCTGTTGAACAGCACGATGAACGCGCCGACGTTGTGCAGGAAGGCGCCGAGGAGCGGAGAAATGACGCCGATTGCGGCAAGAAAGATCATGATGAAGCTGGTGAGGAACGCGATGATGATGTTGTGGTCGATGATCTCCTTGGTTTTGCGCGCGAGCAGAACGATGAACGGCAGGTTCCCCATGGTGTTGTTCATCAGGGAAATATCGGCGCTTTCAATGGCGGTGTTGGAGCCCATGGCGCCCATGGCGATGCCGACGTGCGCCTCCCGCAGCGCCAGAGAATCGTTGATGCCGTCGCCGACCATGACGACGGTGTGGGTTTCTTTTTCTTTTTTGAGCAGCTCTAACTTCTGCTCCGGCAGCAGCTCGCAGTGCAGTTCATCCACGTCGACGCTTTCGGTGATCTTCTGCGCCTCCACCCGGTTGTCGCCGGTCATCACCGAAATGCGTTTCACGCCGATGCGCCGCAGCATGGCAAAGGCCTGTGCCGCGTCGCCCCGCAGAATATCGCGGAACACCAGCAGCCCCAGCACGGTTCCGTTTTTGGCCACCCACGTGGTGGAGCCGGTTTCAGCGTCGTCACAGGGCAGCGCATGGCCGGTTTTTTCCAGATAGCGCCGGCTGCCGAGGATGATCGTATCGCTCCCCTTTTTGCCGGTCACGCCGTTGCCCGCCGTTTCGGTGATCGTGTAATCCATGTCGTAGTCCAGCTCTTTGCACAGCCGCACAATGGCCTTGGAGGCGGGATGCAGCGAGCCGTGGGCGACCGCCGCGGCCGTTTTCAGCAATTCTTCCTCGCTCCCGGCCGCAAACAGTCTAATTTCCACCGCTTCGAGCGTGCCGTTGGTGATGGTGCCCGTCTTGTCGAAAATGAAGGAATCCGCCTGCGTCAGGTTTTCGATAAAGGCCGGGTTTTTGATCAGAACGCCGCGCTTGGAGGCCGCCCCCAGCGCCGCGATGATGGGCGCGGAGGAAACCAGCATATACCCGCACGGGCAGCTGACCACCAGCACGGCGACGGCGCGCGCGATATCCCTGGTGAAAAACCAGATCAGCGCCGCGACCGCGAGCACGAACGGGATGTAGTATTTCATGAACCGATCCACCAGCAGCGCTTCCGGCAGCTTCATTTCCTCCGCGTTTTCCAGCAGCTGCACGATGCGGTTAAAAGAAGTGTCCTCATAGGCCTTGTCGACCCGGACGGTCAGCAGGCCGTCGATGCTTGTGGTGCCCGCGTAGACCTTATCGCCCTTGCCGACGCTTTTGGGCAGCGATTCGCCCGTTAATGATTTCTGATCCATGTTGGCCTCGCCCTGCAGAACCGTTCCGTCGATGGGCAGCGCCATGCCGGATTTGACGAGGATAACGTCGCCCACCTGCAGCGTTTCGGCGCCCACCTCCTGCTCTTTGCCGTCGGTCAGGAGCAGGGCGGAATGTGCCTGCATCTTTTTCAGGCCCTCAATGGCGTCCCGGCCGCCCATGATGCTTTTTTCTTCAAAAAAATGCACGACCGTCAGGATCACGGGGATCAGAATGGCGACGATGAATTGACCGTCGAGCACGGCGACCAGCATGGCGACGGAAACCAGCATCTCCATCGAGGCGCTGACGTCCTTGTGCAGCAGCCCCTTCACGGCGGTCGCCAGAACGGGAATGCCGATGATCAGCACGCTGATCAGATAAAGCAGCTCCGCAATGGCGGTCTGCCCGGGCGCAAGGCGGTTGAGCAGCAGCCCCGCGGCAAAAAAAACCAGCGCCGCCACGGCTGACGCGATCGCGCCTGACAGCTTTTTCTTATCCCTGTCGGAAATGTAGGTCACTGACTGCTCCTTCAGCGACTCCTCGGCCATATGATCGATTCTCTTCATAATGATCGCCACGCGATCCGGCAAACGCGCAAAGCGAGATGAAGCCTCTCGCTCCGGCGCCCGAATCGTTCCTCTCTTCTGTTTTTTACCGGTGGGCTTATTCGGCGCTTTTTTTGCCGTTGGGCAGGATCAGGCGGGTCGAACCGCCCTTTGCGTCGGGCACCACGATCGTTGCGCCGCTCTGCTTGAGCACCTCGCTCACGCGCGCGCGGAACACGCCGTCATAAACAACGGACGGGTTTTGCTTATACTGGGAATACAGCGCGTTGAACTGCGCCGACGTGGCCGTTGCGCGGGCTACGGCGTCCGCCTGCGCCGTGTTGGCGTCGGCGATCAGCTGCTGCGCCTGCGCCTGCGCGCCCGGCAGTGTGGATTCTTCATAATCCTTTGCCTGCTGAATCAGCGTTTCCTTGCGCACGGAGGCTGTGGTGGCGTTGTTGAACGCCTCAACGGCTTCCGACGGCGGGGTGATCTCGGTCAGCTCGATGTTGGTGAACGTGACCCCCAGCCCGACGCGGTCCGCCACGGCCTGCGCGTTTTTCATGGTTCGGGAGGTCAGCGTGGATTTTTCCGTTGTCAGAACGTCATCCACCGTTGTGCCGGAAACAAGCGCCGTCATTTCGCCCGACACGATCCCCTGCAGCGCTGCGGAAATGTCGTTCACGCGCAGCGCATAGGCGATGGGGTCGCTGATTTTGTATTTTACGGCGATATTCATGCGCACGATGTTGCTGTCGCCGGTCATGACGTAGCCGTTGGACTGGATCGCCTTGCCCAGCAGCGCGCCGCTGCCGTAAAGGGAACCGACGGAAAGCTCCTGCACCCGCTCGACCGGCACCTTCACGACCTCGTCGATAAAGCTCGGCAGCGAAACATGAAGCCCCGGCTGCTTGATCTGCTCCTTTTGCGTTGCGCCGGTGAGCGCGCCGAACCGGAGCACAACGGCAACCTCGCTGCTGTCCACCTTATAGATCCCCGTCAGCAGGATGATGGCGAGCGCCGCGACGACCATCCACTTGAAATAGCGGATGCCGGTGTTCAGGAACCCTTCAAAAAGTTCGATACTTTTCTGTTTCATCTTGATCGCCATGCGGTTCGGCTTTTGCCCAACAAGGAGAAAACGCCTTTCCCCTTTGTGCCCGAACCGCTCCTCTCTTCTGTTTTTTCACGCGTTTTACGCCTGCCGGCGCGCCGGTCAATGACCCGATTCGAGGATGTCGAACGCAGAATCCTCTGCGTTCATAATGATGACCGTATCGGTAGATACCGCCTTTTCCAGCGCGATGAGCTTTTTCAGATAGACAAACAACTCCGCGTTCGCGTCATAGGCTTCGCCGTAAATGGCGGCGATCTGCTTTTCTGTTTCCGCGTTGATCTTCGCGGCTTCTTTTTTGCCGTCCGCAACGATCTGCGCCGCCTTCGCGTCGGCTTCGGCGGTGATCTTGGCGGCGTCGCGTTTGCCCTCCGAAAGCAGCCTGGTCACCTGCTTTTCGCGGTCGGCGATCATCTG
>CADBPL010000028.1 GCA_902796535.1 Oscillospiraceae bacterium | reverse complement strand
GTCGGTTTCGGGCTTGACCTTGAAGGTGCCGTCGGCAAAGGCCAGAATGGCGTTGTTCTGCTTGAGCACGGGCAGGTCGGTGCCGATAATGGCAAGCCCCATCATCGGGCCGCCGGTGATGATTTTGAACGGTTCTTCTTTGAAGCCGCCGCAGAATTCGATGATGCTGTCAATGCTTGTCCCGATGGGCACGCGCACGTTCTGCGGGGTGTGGATGGCGGAGCCGTCCACGGTCAGCGAGCGGCTGACCAGCGGCTTGCCCGTTTCAAGGTAGCGCGCAATGAACGCAACGCTTGCCACGTTCATAACCACGCATCCCACGTCGGCGGGCAGCTTGCCGGGCGGCACCTTGCGCCCGGTGGCGGACTGCACCATCATTTTCTCGGCGCCCTGCGGGTATTTGGAGCGAAGCGCCATGATGCGGATGCCTTTTTCTTCCGGCGCGATTTTTTGAATGGTTTCGCTGAGCTTGTCGATCGCCCTGGGCTTATTGTCCTCCACGGCGATGATGACCTGCTGAAAGCCGAGATATTGCTTGAGCACGAGCAGGCTTTTGATGATGTAATCGGTGTTGTCGAGGCATTCGCGGTAGTCGACCGTGATGTACGGCTCGCATTCCGCGGCGTTGACCACTAAGGTGTCAATGTTTTTGTCCGGCGAAAAGGCGAGCTTCACGTGCGTGGGGAACCCGGCACCGCCAAGACCGACCAGACCGGAGGCGCGCACAGCCTTGACGAAATCGTCCCGGCTGTTGACGCGGGGCGGTTCTATGCCCTCAAACTGCGCCATTTCCCCGTCGGATTCGATCGTGACCGCCTGAGAGATCACGCCGTTGGGCAGCTTGACGTCGCCAATGGCGGCGACCTTGCCTGAAACCGTGGCGTGAATGGGTGCGCTGACGAATTTGTCCGTGTCTGCGATCAGCTGGCCGACCTTGACCTCGTCGCCCACCTTCACCACCGGCGCACAGGGCGCGCCGATATGCTGCTGCATGGGCAGAACGACCTTTTCGGGGTTCGGGAAGCGGACGCAGGCACAGTTTTCGGTGTTCTTGCTGTGGGCGACAAAAACGCCGCCTCTGCCTTCTTTGACGGCAGAGAGAACACCGTTTGCGGAGTATCCCTTCATTCTTTCATCTCCTATGGCAATGGATTGTAAGACGTTATCAACATTCGCTTCACCCGGTGTGTGAAACGAAATACTTGCTTTGTTTTTCGAGCAGCGGCATAACTGCGCGCAGCACGCAGCCCGTCACCGTGCCGGTGAGCACGCCGAACACCAGCAGCGCCGGCGCATAGGAAAACAGCGAAACCGTGCCGGTGAGGAGCATGGCGGCCAGCAGCTGGCCGAGGTTATGCATCAGCGCGCTGAACACGCCCACGCCCACCAGCCCGAACACTTTGCGTTTGGGGCGCAGCAGCAGCGCCATCGCGCCCATGCTCAGCAGCCCGCCGAACAGACTCGTCAGCGCGGCGGTCGCGCCGCGGGTGACAAGGGCGAACCCGGCTTTGATCAGCACTAAAAACAGGGCGGTGGGCAGATTCAGCTGCGAAACGGCGAACATGACCACAATGTTTGACAGCCCCGGCTTGAACCCGGGCGGCAGGAACGGAAAGGCGGGCAGCAGGCTTTCCAGCCACGACAGGGCGAGCGCCTGCGCGCCGAGCACACCGGCCAGCGCCACACGGTAAACCTTAGCCGAATTTGTCAAAGCTCTGTTCCTTCCTTAATAAACTGCGGCGTCCACGCTGCTGCCGCTTGTTTTTCCGATGAGGCGAACCGTGACCCGCGCGGGCAGGCAGGTGGCCGAATCGTTGGCTCTGGTCAGCCTGCCGGTTTTCACACACAGCCTGTCGCGGCAGTTCGCTTCGGAAAACCGAATGGCGCCCGGTTCCACGGCGAGCGTTACGGCAGGGGTCGTGCTTAACCGTATTTCGTAGGGCGCTTCGACTTTGGTCAGATCGATGCGCCGTTCTTCCCGCCCCCTGACGAGCACCACAGCGGTCACGCCTGCGGCGGCGCGGGAACGCGCCAGCCACAGCCCGCCGCCCGCTAAAAGCAGCGCGGCGATCAAAACAAGGTCAAGCGGCCTGATGAGTTTTTTCATGTTGCCTCCCCGGCAAAAGCATATCGCTCGGCGGTGAGCTCCAGCCGACCGGCAAGGTCGCCCACGGTGAGCACGCGGTCATCCTCGGTAATAAACACCGCTTTGGCGCCGTAAGCCTGCAGCAGCCCGACGCTCTTTTCGCAGCCCAGCACGAAGCAGGCGGTGGAAAGCGCGTCGCTGAGCAGTCCGCTGTCGCACAGCACGGTCACGCTTTGCAGCCCGCTGCGCGCGGGGCGGCCGGTGGCCGGGTCAAAAATGTGGTGGTAGGCTTTGCCGTCCGGCGCGGTGAACACGCGCTCATAGCTGCCCGAGGTGGAAATGCACCCGCTGCCGGCGGTGAGGATGGCGGCGTAATCGTTGACCTCGCCCCGCGGGTCGCGAATGCCCACGCGGAACACCGCGTTCGGGTCTTTGGCATATAACAGGACGCTGCCGCCCACGGCGGCAATGGCTTTTTTGGCTTTTGTTTTTTGCAGTCCGTTTTTTATTTCGTCGCAGGCAATGCCCTTGCCGACTGCGCCCAGGTCGAGGATCGCGCCGTCGTCAACCGTCACCTTCGTGCCGTCGACGTTCCATTTTTTAATGTGCGCCAGAACCGCCCGGATCTCATCATCGTCCGGCACGCGCTCGTTTTCGGTGCCGATGCCCCAAAGCTCCGTCAGCGCGCCCAGGTCAGCTGTGAAGGCATAGCCGCTTTTGTTTTCCAGTTCACGCAGCGTTTGCAGCCAGGCGGCCGTTTGCCTGTCGACCGTTCCGCCGTGGCCGCGGTTGACCGCCGCGATTTCCGATTTTTCGCTCGTGCGTGAAAGCACGTCAGTGTCCAGATGCAGCACGGCCGCTCTGATTCGGTCGATCTCGTCCTGCTGCACCCGGCCGGTGTACCGAACGCTCACGGTGGTGTCCATGGCAAAAAAATCGTCGGTCACGGTTTTTGAGACGACCCAGTCGTAAACGATCGAACCAGCCGTGGCGGCGGCCAGCAGAATAAGAACGGCGAACAAAAGCTTTTTTTTCATTTGTCCGCCTCCCGTTTCTGCACAAGTTTCTCCGGTTACAGATTATAATACAAATTTCTTACCAAAGCAAGAAAAAAATTATGCAATTTGATCGTGAAGCGATGCGGCATTTGCGCAACAGCAGACGAAGCGTCCCGCCTTTCTGCCGGAATCGCTCTTTTCCGGCTTTTCAGGCGGAGCACGTTTTGTTTTTAATTGATTTTTCGTTCCGCGTCTGCTACAATACAAAATGTTGAAATAAATCCGGGAAGGAGAAAAACCATGAGTTATGATTTTTATATGCCGGTGCGCATCATCGGCGGCGAACACGTGGTGCAGGCGCAGGCGCAGCGCCTGCGTGACCTCGGGCAGAGCTGCCTGATCGTTACGGGCGGCAGCGGCGCAAGGCAAAGCGGCGCGTTAAACGAAATGCAGGCGGCGCTCGACAGCGTCTGTGTGCGCCACGCGGTGTTTGACCGCATTGAGCAGAACCCCAAAACCGAAACCTGCCGTCAGGCGGGTCAGGCCGCGCGGGACTGCGGCGCAGAATTCATGATCGGCATCGGCGGCGGCTCCGCGCTCGATGCGAGCAAGGCGGTCGCGCTTTTTGCCGCCCATCCGGATATGGAAGCGGACGACGTGTACAAAATGCAGTTTACAGCCGAGCCTTTGCCCACCGTCGGCGTGGGCACCACCGCTGGCACAGGCAGTGAGATCTCCGGCGTGAGCGTGCTGACCGACACCCGGGGCGTCAAGCACAGCATCAAGGGCGAAAAGGTCTATTTCAAGCTGGTGCTGGCCGATTGGCGCTATACGGCGTCCTGCCCGTTTTCGGTCACGGCGTCCACCGCGCTGGATGCGTTCATGCACGCCGCCGAGGGCTGGCTCGGCCCCAAATGCGGCGAAGTGGCGGCCACGTTTGCCGCGGCGTGCCTGCCGAAAATCTGGCGGGAACTCAAACGGATGCACCAAACGCGCGAGCTGCCCGGCGACGAACAGCGCCGGCTGCTCTATCACGCTTCTCTCGACGCCGGCTTTACGCTCAATCAGTGCGGCACCCTGTTTCCGCATCAGGCCGGTTATATTCTCACCGAGCATTACGGCGTGCCGCACGGCCGCGCCTGCGCCGCGTTTTTCGGCGAACTGTTCCGCCGCGCCGAGCAGTATGAGCCCGCGCGGGCGGCCTCGCTGCTTTCGCTGCTGAACGACGACCGGGAGCAGATCCTGACCGTGATCGACGAGCTGGCCGATTGCCACGGCCTGCCCATTGATCCGGCTGTTGTGGCGCAGCAGGTGAAGCGCTGGCAGACTGCGCCGGCCAATTTTCGCTGCACGCCCGGCGGCTTCACTGCTGCGGACGCCGAAAAATCCCTGCTCAGCCTGTAAAAAAGAGGTCAGATTATGCAAAAACAGCCGACGAATCGGGCAATATTTGGTTGAAGTCACGAAAGTTTTTTCAAATTGCTCAAATCGCTTGCATATTTCGCCGGGAAAAGATAAAATAGCCACGGTAAGAAAATCCCAAAATAAACTATTGGAGGTAACTATTCATGTCAGTTAAAGTTGCGATTAACGGGTTCGGCCGCATCGGTCGTCTTGCGTTCCGTCAGATGTTCGACGCAGAGGGTTATGAGATCGTTGCCATCAACGATCTGACCAAGCCCTCCATGCTGGCTCATCTTCTCAAGTATGATACCGCTCAGGGCGGTTACTGCGGCCGCATCGGCGAAAACGCCCACACGGTCGAAGCCGATGACGAAGCGGGCACCATCACTGTCGACGGCAAGACTCTCAAGATCTATGCCGAAAAAGACGCTGTCAACTGCCCCTGGGGCGAACTGAACGTTGACGTCGTTCTCGAATGCACCGGTTTCTACTGCTCCAAAGACAAGAGCATGGCCCACATCAATGCAGGCGCGAAGAAGGTCGTTATTTCCGCTCCCGCCGGCAACGATCTCAAGACCATCGTTTTCTCCGTCAACAACGACACGCTTACGGCTGATGATCAGATCATCTCCGCCGCTTCCTGCACCACCAACTGCCTGGCTCCCATGGCGAAGGCTCTCAACGATTACGCT
>CADBPL010000027.1 GCA_902796535.1 Oscillospiraceae bacterium | reverse complement strand
GACAACGCCGTGACCGAAAGCGATCTGGCCAAGGTGATCCAGCTCTGGACGGGCATTCCGGCGCAGAAGGTCATCGAAAGCGACCTGCGCCGCCTGAGCGACCTGGAAAAGCACATCAAGGCCAAGCTCATCGGTCAGGATGAGGCCGTGGAGCTGGTCTGCACCGCCATCAAGCGCGGCCGCGTTCAGATCAACCCGCAGCGCAGACCCGCCTCCTTCATCTTTGTCGGCCCCACGGGCGTGGGCAAAACGGAGCTGGTCAAGCTGCTTTCGCAGGAATTGTTCGACACGCCGGAAACGCTCATCCGGCTGGATATGTCGGAGTTCATGGAAAAGCACAGCGTGTCGCGCATCATCGGCTCGCCGCCCGGCTACGTCGGCTATGACGAAGCGGGTCAGCTCACCGAAAAGGTGCGCCGCAAACCGTATTCCGTGATTTTGTTTGACGAGATCGAAAAAGCCCACCCCGACGTGATGAATATCCTGCTTCAGATCCTCGATGAGGGCCGCATCACCGACGCGCAGGGCCGCAATGTCAGCTTTGAAAACACGGTCATCATCATGACCTCCAACGCCGGGAGCGAGCGCAGGGAAAACACCCTGGGCTTCGCCAAAGACGCGGCGGCCGCCTCCAAAGAAAAAGTGATGAAGGCGCTGCGCGATTTCCTGCGCCCCGAATTCCTCGGGCGCGTGGATGAGATCGCCGTGTTCAACGACCTGACGCCCGAAAACTACCGTCAGATCGCTATTCTCATGCTCAACGACCTGATTGACCCGCTGCGCGACAAGGGCATTTCGTTCACCTGGACAGACGACGTGCCCGCAGCGCTTGCCGCATCGTGCGACGGCAGCCGCGGCGCGCGCGACCTGCGCAACGCCATTCGCCGCAACGTGGAGGACAAGATCGCCAACGCCATTGTCGAAAGCGTGGACGGCGCACCGATCACCTCCGTGTCGCTCACGAGCGAGGACGGCAAGGTGATCGTCAACACCCAATAAAAGGTAAGGGATTTCGCGTGAAAATTCAGAAAGGAGGCGCGATTCGGGCACAAGAGTGAGATTTTTTATTTCATTGTGTGTGAATTCTGAATCGCTTCGCGATGATCATGACGTATCGCAGAGGTCTGTTCTCTTGGTTCCTGGCGGCCGCTCTGCTGCTGACCGCCCTGCCCTGCTTTGCTGTCGACAGCGGCGTGACCTATTACATTGACAGCATCAGCGGCAGCGACCAAAACAGCGGCACGGCGCAGGCTTCGGCTTTTCAGAGCGTTGAAAAGCTCAAATCGCTCTCCCTGACACCCGGCTCAAAAATCCTGTTCCGCCGCGGCGGAACCTATCCCTGCGAGCTGACGCTCACCTGCTCGGGCACAAAGGATGAACCGATCCTGATTTCATCCTACGGTGACGAGACGCTGGGCAAGCCGCGCCTGTATACCGACAATCACACCGAGGTGCTGCGGCTGTTCGACTGCTCTTATGTGACGGTGAGCGATCTGGAATTCACCGCCCACAACGGCGGCGGCATCTGGATCGACGCGCTGCAGCAAACGAGCGTGGGGATCACGCTGACCGGGCTTGACATGCACGATATGCAGAACGTGGAGTGGACGGATCGCGACAATTTATCCAACGGCGCGGCCGATGCGCGCGCCTGCGTGATGGTCAAGGGCCTGCCCGCCCGTTCGCGCTTTGCGGTCAATGACCTGACGGTCACCGACTGTGAAATGTATGACTGCGGCAACGGCATCAGCCTGTGGGGCTCGTGGAACGATGAGCAGACCCCATGGTGTGAGGAAGAGGATATCGACCCGATCTTCAACACGGGCGCGCTGGTCAAAAACGTATATTTTCACGATATGGACGCGGAATCGATCATCGTCGGCATCTGCGACGGCGCGCTGGTCACCCACTGCCGCTCGATCGACTGCTGTCAGGGACCCGGTCTGGACGAAAACGGCGAGATCAAATATTTCAACGCCTCCATGTGGTTCTGGGGCAGCGTGAACAGCACCATTGAATACTGCGAGATCGCCGGACAGAAAAACGTGGGCGACGGCATGAGCGTGGACTTTGATTCCTACTCGCACCACTGCACCTATCAGTACATCTACTCGCACGACAACCAGCGCTTCATGTGCAACAACCCCAACCACAGCGGTCACCACGGCAACGTGGTGCGCTACTGCCTGTCGGTCAACGACAGCGGCGGCAGCAACCGTCTGGGCGGCAGCGCGAAGGAATACGGCATTCAGTTTTACAACAACACCATCATCAACTGTCAGGATTTCGATATCAGCCGCATTCCCGACGGGCTGGTGGCCAACAACATCTTCGCCCCCCTGCCCGGCTATTCCGTCCGCTATGATCTGGACGCCAAAAAGCAGAACACCCTCATCACCAACAACTGCTATTACAATACGCTGATCCCCGTTGTCGACAGGCGTCCCGTTACGGCGCCGCCCGGCTTTGCGTCGAGCGATTTCAGCGACCCGGATTCGTTCCGGCTCGTGGCGGGCTCGCCGCTGCTGCGCAAAGGCGTTGACACGGGCTGCGAACTGACCGAGGACTTTTTCGGCAACCCCATCACCGGCAACAGCATCGGCTGCTATGCTGCCGACGGCGTGCCGGGGTCTTACCCGACGGCGCAGCGCTTCACCTTTGTGTTCCGCTATCTGCGCGTGATCCTGCAAACGCTCAAGGTCATCATCTTGCAGGAACTGCTCAATCAATAAATTGTCAGAAAGGACGTTGTTTATGAAAACCTGTAAAAAAAGCCTGGCAATCCTCCTGTCGCTCCTGTTCGCCTTCTCCGCGTTCACGCTCTGCGTCAATGCGGCGGAAACCACCAAAACACAAAAGCTGATCGACGCGCTCAACGGCAAGCAGGCGGTCAGCGTCACGATGAAAAGCAGCGCCCCTCTGCTGGGTTCATCGACCAACACCTTTGTCGTCAAGGGCAATGCGCTGGCGTATGAATTCAAGGGAGGCGGGCTGATTAACATTCGGTTTGTGCTCAACGGCGGCAACATCTACGCCTACCTGCCCATTCTGCCGTTTTTCTACGTGAAAACTTCGGCGCTCGGGTTCGGCCTTGGCGAAAACGACGTGGCCAAGCTCATCAAGCGCCTGACCGGCGTGACCTTCAGCGTGCTGCGCTATGTGAAGAGCTATTCGGAAACCATTGACGGCGTGGCCTATGACGTGGAGGAATACTACGACAATGCCACGGTTACGGCCAAATTCTGCTATGTGGGCGACCAGCTCAAGCTGCTCAAGGTGACCGATTCGCTGACCAACTCCGTGCAGAACACGTATTTTGAAAACATCTCGTTTGACGTGAGCGACGATGTGGTCGCCGTGCCGCGCGGCATCAACGTCACCCCGCTGTTCCGGCTGCTGTTCACGACGCTTGTGACCAGCCTGCTGACGCCGGCATAATCGCAAATATGCGTTAAAAAACACCTGCGTGCTTTCGGCAAGTACGCAGGTGTTTATTCTTTTCGCAGGCCGCGCTTCGCGCCGGGGAACCCCCGGCGAGGGTTCCCCACGCTGAAACAGTCCACCGGACTGTTTCAGCTCCCCTCCTGCGCTTCTTTCAGCCTTGGATTCCGCCGACTGCGGTCGGCGGCCAAAGGCCCTGCCTTTGGAAACCGCAAGCCTTTGAAAAGGCTTGAGCGAAACTTTTGAGTATTTTCTTTAACTGTGATCTTTGATCGGTTTTGCCGGCACGCCGACCGCTGTGCAGTCGGGCGGCAGATCTCTTACCACGGTCGCGCCCGCGCCGACGATGGTGCGTTCGCCGACCGAAAGGCACTGAATGATCTGTGAACCCGTTCCCATTTCGCACCCTTCATGCAAGTGCACGGCGCCGGAGACGTTCACGCCCGGATAGAGCGTGACGTATTCGTCGAGCACGGCGTCATGCCCGACCGTGCAGCCCGCGCCGATGAGGCAATGGTCGCTGATTCTGGAGTTGACCGAAACATAATTGCGCGCGCAGATGACGACCCCTTCCCCGATTTCGGCGTTTTCCGCAACGATCGTGTCCGGGTCAATGAGCGTGGCGAAGCGGGCGGCAGGGTTGAGCGCCTTCATTTTTTCGGTCAGCCGCCGCCGCACGGCGGAGCTGCCGATGGCGCAGACCAGAAACGCGTTCGGGTAATCGGCCACGGCTTCGATCGTGCCAAGCACGGGGCAGCCGTTGATGACCCTGCCCTGCGCAGCCGGAGAATCATCTAAAAAGCCCAGAATGTTCCACGTCGGCTTCACCTGATTGATGCGCTGCGCCAGCCACAGGGTGTCGCGCCCCATACCGCCGACGCCGAAAATCAGCAGATCGTTCATCATTGCTTTGACTCCTTCTCGGGATGCTCCGCAGGGCGGCATTGCCCGCTCATCGGGCAGCCGGAACAGCTGCCGCCGCAGGAGCACCTGCCGCTTTTTTTATCCTTGATGATTTTGACAACGGCCAGCACAACGGCCGCCAGCAGCAAGGCTGCCACAAGAACCGTTGCCGCGTGAGCCTGCAGCCAGTTCAGCACGCCCTCATCTCCTCAGCGGCTTGGAATCGCAGATGATTCCCTTTTCCACATCGTCAAAATAGGTGGAGGAGGACGGCACCACAAAGGTGATGCCCTTTTCGACGATCTCAAACGTGCAGTCGGTCACGTATTCACATTCCCCGTCGATGTTGACGGCGGCGGGCTTTTCGCTGTGGATCGTCATTTTTTTGCCGCGAACAAAATTGGTGATATCCCACCCGAGGTGCTCGCCGCGCTTATATTTTTGTGAGAGAGAAAGCAGCTTGGCGCGGGAAACGGACTTTTTCACCACGACAAAATCCAGCAGCCCGTCGTCCGGCATGGCGAGAGGAGCCGCCATATAGCCGCCGCCATACCAGCGGGAATTGCCGCAAAAGCAAAACAGCGTGGGCTGGGTGAACGGCTCACCATCGTCGATCTGCACGGTGAAGGTGCTTTTCAGGCGGCCGATGAAGCAATAGAGCAGCGACGCCGTATAGGCCGCCTCGCCGGAAAGCAGAGGGAACTTTTTGAACGTAGCCTGCTCGGCGCAGATTTCAGCATCAAGCCCCATGGAACACTGATTGATCGCAATTTTCCCCATGCACTTGATCACGTCAAGCTGCAGCGGCCTGCCGTTGACCTGCGCCTCGACGTTGCAAAGCTGTTCTTTGGTGCCGAAAAGCCGAATGAAGTCGTTGCCGGAGCCAAGCGGAAGCACGCCGACCTCAACATTCTTTTTGCCGTAAGCGCCGTTGACCACTTCAAACAGCGTGCCGTCGCCGCCGCAGGCATAGAACCGCACAACCTCGTCGCCCACCGGATAATCACGCACAAAATCAATGCCTTCGTATGCTCTGGTGGTAACATGGATCTCATAATCGCCGCCGTGCGCGGCAAAATAGTCGCGGATCTGCGGTTCGATCATTGCCCTGCCCTTGCCCTTGCCGGCGCCGGGGTTGATCACAAATACGTATTTCATTTTTTATCAAGCCTCTCTCTCTTATTTATAATACATATATGCCTGACATCTGATCATGCCGTTATACAGCTTGCGCCGTTTGTCTGCCCTGCGGCCGAAATCGCTTTCAAACGTTTCGGACGGACTGATCACCGTGTAAGACCAGCCGTGCCGCCGTTCAAACACCTGCCCCATCGTGTGATAAAGGCGCACCGCCTCCCTGTTGTCAAGCAGCCGCTCGCCGTAGGGCGGGTTGCAAATCACCGTGCCGCGTTCGGTAACGCCCTGAAAATCGCGCACATCCGCCACGGAAAAGCGAATTCTTTCCGCCACACCGGCCTGCTGCGCGTTGAGCTGCGCCACGCGGATCGCTTCGGGGTCAATGTCTGACCCGTAGGCCAGAAACTCACAATCGCGTTTTTCGTTTTCCCGCGCCCGCTCCTTCTCCCGCGCCCAGATGCCGCGGTCGAGCTGATCCCACCGGTCGCACGCAAAATTGCGGTGCAGCCCGGGCGCGATATTCATGGCCATGAGCGCACCCTCGATCAGAATCGTGCCGGAGCCGCACATCGGGTCGTAAAGCGTGTGATAGGGGCGCAGCCGGGAAATGCTGCAAAGCGCCGCCGCAAGCGTTTCTTTAATGGGGGCGGCATTGGCCTGCGGGCGGTAGCCGCGTTTATGCAGCCCTGCGCCGGAGGTATCCAGCAAAAGGCTGACCTCGTTTTTTTGAATGGAAAACTGAATCTGGTGGATCGGGCCGGTCTCTTCAAACCAGGGGATGCGATAGGTTTCTTTCAGGCGTTCCACCACCGCTTTTTTGAGAATGGACTGGCAATCGCTCACGCTGAACAGCTGGGAATTGAGCGAATAACCCTTGACGGGGAACGCATCGCGCAGGCCGATCCATTCTTCCCACGGCAGCGCTCTGGCGCCCTGAAACAATTCTTCAAAGCTTTCGGCATGAAAGCTGCCGACTAAAATCTGAACGCGCTCGGCAAAACGGGAACAGATGTTGACCCGCGCCAGCAGGTTTTCGTCGCCCTTAAAAAGTACGCGGCCGTTTTCGGCCGTGACCTCGGCCGCGTCAAGCTGCCGCAGCTCCTCGGCGATCAGCCCCTCTAACCCGAGCAGACAGGGAATGACAAAATTGATTTGCATGAAACCGGTTTTGTGAACCGGGCAAAAACGCCCGCGTTCTTCCTTTCTTCTGGAATGCTGTTAAAAAAGCGGGAGCGGATCACTCCGCTCCCACAATTATATAAAAATTCTTAGCGTTCGTCAATAAGAATCAGCCAATTTCAGGTTCAATCAGGCCGTAGCCTCCGTCTTTGCGCACATAAACCACGCAGACTTTGCCGTTTTCGGCGTTGCAGAACATATAGAACATGTGACCGACCAGATTCATTTTCAGAATGGCTTCTTCGACCGTTTCGGGGCGAAGCTCGACCTTTTTGGTGCGTACCAGGTCAAATTCTGTTTCTTCCGGTTCGTCAGCGTCTAACGGCAGCACGTCGAACGAGGCCGCTTTCATGCGTTTTTCGATGCGGGTCTTGTTCTTACGGATCTGGCGGATGAGCGAATCCACACAGAGATCAAGGGCTTCATTCATGTTTTCGGCCCGTTCTTCCGCACGGAAAACCATGTTGTTGTACATCACAGTCACTTCAACGACCTGATAGTTCTTTTCAACCGTTGCGGTGACCTTTGCCTCGGCGGAATCGCCGAAAAAGCGCTCGATTTTCTTCAGCTTTTTTTCAGCGTGCTCTTTGAAAGAATCCCGAATGGTGCACTTCCTACCGATTATTGTGATTTTCATTCTAACATCTCCTCTTGGTTAACATCAGCAAGGCGTTCGCTCCAACCCCTTACCTGTGGTTATATTGTAGCATAGTATACATATAATATCAATAGTAATTTGTATTTTTTATGATTATTAAACTAAATTTAACCATTTTGTTGATATTGAAGTCACAGCGTCAGGCTGCTGTGGCGGGTCACGTGGCAGCCGAAATTGACCGCAACCGGCAACCCGGCAATATGCGTGGGCGCCGTTTCGATGTTGACCGCCAAGGCCGTTGTTTTGCCGCCGAAGCCCTGCGGCCCGATGTTGAGCCGGTTGACGCGTTCGAGCAGCTCCGCTTCCATCTCCCGGTAATATTCCTTTTCGCTGCGCCTGCTCACGCTGCGGCACAGCGCTTTTTTGGCCAGATAGGCGCACTGCTCAAAGTCGCCCCCGATGCCGACGCCCAGCACGATGGGCGGGCACGGGTTGCCGCCGGCCGTTTTCACACTGTCGAGCACATATTGGATAATATCCTCACGGCTCGCGGCCGGGGTGAACATTTTGAGACAGCTCATATTTTCGCTGCCGAAGCCCTTTGGCGCAACCGTCACCTTCACCTGATCCCCCGGCACGATCGAAACGTGCAGCACGGCCGGGGTGTTATCGCCCGTGTTTTTGCGCAGCAGCGGGTCTTCCACCACGGAACAGCGCAGGTAGCCGTCCCGGTAGCCGCGACGCACGCCCTCGTTCACGGCGTCTGTCAGCGCACCGCCGAACAGATGGACGTCCTGCCCGAGCTCCAAAAAAACGACCGCCATGCCGCAATCCTGACAAATGGGGCAGTCCAGCTCTTTGGCGGCGCTGAGGTTATTCAGCAGATCGTCCATTACGCTCACGGCCAGCGGCTGCGTTTCGGTTTTGCCGGCGGCGGCAATACAGGCCTTCAAATCCTCCGGCAAAGTTTTGTTGGCTTGCACGCAAAGCGACGCGACCGCGTCGCGCACGGCATTCACCGATAATTCTCTCATGGGTTTCTCCTCAATTGCCGCAAAGGCAGAAAAAATTGCGTGAAGGGGTCAGATATCCGTCAGGATGATCTGGCCCCTGCTGATCGTTACCATTATTTGCGGCCGCCCCGACGGGAGGACGCCTGACTGAAACGGGAATCGTTCGAGCGGCGCAGATCGGAAAACTTATCGTCACTCACCTGCTTGAATTTCGCCATCATGTCTTCAAATGTGGCCGGCGCCTCGGCGGGCTGCTGCCCCTGCCACGTGTTGGGGCGGGCTGAGCGCGGCGCGCGCGGCGGCCGGGAAAAACTCTGCTTTTCCGGCGAGGGCTGCGCAGGGTCGGCCTGCTTGACGGACAGGCTGATCTTGCCGTCGGCTCCGACAGACAAAACCTTGACCTTGACCGTTTGCCCCTCTGACAAATAGTCATGGATGTCTTTGACATAGGTGTTGGACACTTCGGAAATGTGAACCATCCCCGTAACATTGCCCGGCAAAGCGACAAATGCACCGAAATTCGTCAGGCCCTTGACTTTGCCCTCAACGATCGCGCCGACTTCAATTGACATGAAAAGCTGTTCTCCCTTTATAAGGCAGCACCGCAAAACTGAAGTGTGCGGTTTGTGCCGTAAAATTTTTCGACAGACTGTAAGATTTAACGCCGTCAACCGGTCAGGTTAAATGAAAACCTGTGCCGGATGACGGAGAGGATTCCAACAGGGCGTGCGCCGCAATTTGTGCGGAGCAACCTTCAGGCGGCCCCGCGCAATTCGCACATTAACTGTCCGAATCGGCGTAAACACGCTCGTTCGGCTTGATATAATCTAATTCTTCACGCGCATATTGCTCGATATATTCCGACGCATTTTCGCCTTCGAGAATATAATGCAGGTTTGAGTTTTCTTCGTTATATTCGGCGATCTGTTTGGAATAATCCTTTGAAACGTCGGTCAAATGCTTGATTTCATTGTGCAGCTTGATCTGCGAAATGGTGATAATGCCGGCAAAAGCAATCACGCCAAGCAGCAGGACGACGCTGACCGACCTTTTTTCACGATTCTTTTTTTTCATGGATAACACCTTTCACGCCTTGAACGGCGTAAAAAAAGAAAAGCAATGCTCATTTGCGAGCCGATGCATAACAGCTTTCTATTATATTTATATCATATCTCAGAGATTTTTCAAGCCTGTTTTTTACGATTTTTTGTTAATTTTGCGATTTTTTGCTTTAGAAGAGAAAAAATGCGCAGCGCAAACCGAAATGGCGCGCTGAGGACGCGCGCCAAAAACCAGATCGCTTTGCGCAGCAGCTGAAACAAAAGCTGGCCGCACGGCATCACGACCCGGCTGAGCGTGAAATAATAGGCAAAAAAGCCCGCCGCCATGGCAAGCAGAATAAACAGACGCAGGCTGCCATGGTTCACCACCAGCAAAAACAGCACGGTCAGAAAAGCGGAAACGACCAGAAACAGCAGATCCTGCAAAAACACGGCGTGCTTTCGGTCGGCCGTGAGCAGACGGATCAGGCGAAAACAGTCATACACCAGCCCCAGCAGCGTGCCGAACCCGACGGAAAGCAGCAGCACCTGTTGCTGAAAAGCCGCGTTTGACAGATACATCAGCGCAGAAAGCGGCTGAAAAAGCCGCCGGCCGACTCCGCACGCTCGGAAAACCCGAGGGACACGATGTTCCCCTCCACCGACAGATCGCCTGTTTGCGTGCTGAAGCTGTCGATCTTCAATTCACTGCCCACCACGGTCAGCTCGCCCATGACCGTCTGCGCCACGATGGTCTGCTCATCAAAGCTCGCCACATCGTTCACGCCGGTCACCGACAAAAACCGCTTATCCTCCAAAACCAGGCTCTGTTGCGTCACACCCGCTGCGTTATGTTCCACGGCACTCTCTCCCCTTTTGTAAACACGGATAAAACCGTGGTTTACGTTTACAGCTTTTATTCTATTGTATGAAGCTGCCCCGGGAGATATGTTACCGTCACTTCAACTGCCGGAACATGAGCGCGGCGTCCTCTTTTGTGGCGTGCTCGCTCACATTGAGCACCTCGTATTTGCTCAGGTTGGAGCCCATCTGGATCTCGATGATATCGCCGACCTTGATTTCAAGCGATGCGCGCGCCACCTTGCCGTTGACGGTAACGTGCTTGGCGTCGCACACCTCGTTGGCAACGGTGCGGCGTTTGATGATGCGGGACACTTTCAGGTATTTATCTAATCTCATGTTTTCTCCTCTGGTGATCGTTGATTCCATCAGGTTTTTTCAGAACAAAAGCTGCCGTTTTGAACGCGGCAGCTTTTGAAAGGATAAGAAAACTTCTTACTTGACAGCGCTTTTGAAAGCCTGACCGGCTTTGAAGGCCGGAGCTTTGCAGGCGGCAACCGTCATTGCTTCGCCGGTTCTGGGGTTGCGAGCCTGCTTCTCGGCGCGCTCACGAACTTCAAACGTACCAAAACCGATCAGCTGAACCTTATCGCCGGCGGCGACTTTTTCAATGATGGTGTCGATCGCGGCGTTAACGGCCTTTTCGGCGTCTTTCTTGCTGATCTCTGCTTTTTCGGCCACGGCGCCGATCAATTCATTCTTGTTCATGGTTGTTACCTCCGATAATATTATAATACCATAGTATTATTTCCATTTTTTAGCTTCATCCCACAGCTTATCGAGCTCGGCCAGGGGCGCCTGCTTCATGTCGACGTTCTGTTTTTCGGCCAACTGTTCAACCACGGAAAAACGGTTGAAAAACTTGTCGGTCGCGGCGGTCAGCGCTTCTTCCGCGTCAACGTCGAGAAAACGCGAAACATTCACAGCGGAAAACAGCACGTCGCCCAGTTCGTCGGCCGCGTCTTCTTCCGTTCCGTCGGCAATGGCGGCGCGCAGCTCGGCGATTTCTTCCTCGAGCTTGTCCAGCGCACCGGCCACATCGTCCCAATCAAAGCCGGCCTTGGCCGCTTTTTTCTGGATCTTTGTGCTGCGCATGAGCGCCGGCAGCTCCCGCGGGACGGCCTGCATGGCCTGCGTGGTGGTTTTCTGGCCCTTGGTCAGGCGCTTGATATCGTCCCAGTTGGACAGCACGTCATCCACGCCGTCGACCTTGACCTCGCCAAACACGTGAGGATGACGGATGATGAGCTTTTTGCAGATGCCGTCAGCCACATCGTCCATGTTGAACGTGCCGGCCTCGATTTCGATTTGCGTGTGGAACACGACCTGAAGCAGCAGGTCGCCGAGTTCCTCCTGCAAAAGAGCCTTATCATCTTTATTGATGGCCTCGATGACCTCGTAGGTCTCTTCGATCAGATCCTTTTTGATCGTGGTGTGGGTCTGAACCGCATCCCAGGGGCAGCCGCCCTCACCGCGCAGGATCGCCACGATGGCAACTAAATCATCAAATGTATAGTTTGACTTAAAATCAAAATTATCAATCATATTCACAATTCTCCACTGACTCTTACCATCTTACCCCAAAAAGTCATATTTTTCAAGTACTTTTGCAATTTTTTTACCTTTTGGCAACATAACCACATCTTCGCGCGAGATCGCACGGCAGACGAACAGACACGCAACATAAACCACCATGGCGACGCCGACGGCGAGAAGCGTGGAAACGTTATAGCCGTTGAGGCGGCTCGACGCTTCGCCGAATTTGAAAATATGGGAAAAAACCGCCTGAGACATATAGGCCGAAACCGCGCAGACCGCAGCACAGCCCAGCGGCTTGATAACGACGGACATGACTTTGATGCGGCAGCCGGAAATCTTAATGGTATAATAAAGGTTCAAAGAGATGATGATCACGTAGCAAACGATGCTGCCGATGGTGGCGCCGTAGATGTTCAGCTTCGGAATGCCGACAAAAATGAAGTTGCAGATCACCTTGGTGATCGCGCCGATGGCAATGGTCTTGGCAGGAATATCGGGGCGCCCCAGCGCCTGCAGCACATTGGACAGCGGGGTGGAGAGCGCGATGATGAACGTGACGAAGCCATAGATCGCCGTGATCGGCGCGGCAATGGAGATCACGTCCGCCGAATCGGTCGAGGCGTAGAGCAGGGACAGGATCGGTTCCGACAGCACCGCGATGCCGAACCCGGCGGGCGCGGCCACGAGCATACACACGCGGATGACCAGATTGATGGTCGAAGCCACCTCTTTGTTCTTTTTCAGCGCACGGGCGGCGGCCAGAGCGGGAATGGCGCTGACGCCGAGGGTCATGGTGATGGACGTGATCATGTTTTTGAAATCAAGCGCGGAAAAATAACAGCCGAACAGATAGGTCGGGATTTTGCTGTCCAGCGTCTGGGACGCCTGCAGTGAGGCGGCAAACCGCGTTTTGAAGTAATCCAGATTGTTGAGCACCACCTGCGTCAGACGGGTGCGGATGGTGAAATTGTCGATCAGGTTGGTCACATTCATGATCAGCGCGCTAATCACCATGGGGATGGCGATGGTGATCATCATTTTCACGATCACGTCCGGCTTGCGCGGACGGGGTGAATTGACCAGCATTTCGCGCGTGAACCCGTCGCCCCTGAATTTGTGGAGCAGCACCATGAACAGCAGCGCGGCAATGGTGCCAAGGGTGATGGAAAGCACGGCGGCCGCGGCGGCATAGGGATAAATGCGGCTGAGCGCCTGCGCCTTATCCTTGCACACCTCGCCGTAAACGGACAGGCCCGCCTCAAAGCGCTTCAGGCCGCGGCTCATGACGAATTTGGCAAAGAACAGGCCGAGCACCAGCTTGCCGGACGCTTCGATCACCTGAGAAACGGCGGTGGGCTTCATGTTGCGCATGCCCTCATAATAACCGCGGTAGGTGGACATCACGCAGCAGAAAAAGATGGAGGGCGCAATGGCTAAAATCGACCACAGGTTTTCAACGCTGTGCGCCAAAAAGACATAGGGAATGGCGATAAGCGTCAATAAAAGCGTGCCGACGATACCCACTATGAAAAACAAACGCATGGACAGCCGGAAGATCATCCGCGCGTCGCGGTAACGGCCGATCGACACGTTTTCCGACACCATTTTTGAAACGGCGATCGGCAGACCTGCCATGGAAATGGCGTAAATGGGGGTGTACAGTTCATAAGCCGAGCTGAAATAACCGCGCCCCGTAACGCCGATGAGCGCCGTGAGCGGGATTTTGTAGACCGCTCCGATGATCTTGACGATGATCGTTGCGACGACAAGGATCATCGCGCCGTTGAGCATATTCTGACCTTGCCCTTTGACATTTTTTGTTTCCAAAAACAACACATCCTTACGGAATATTTTTAGGTAACCGCTGATTAAATCGTGGTGTGCAGATTGGCGAGAGGATTTTTCGTCAGATGAAACAAAAAACGCAGGCAATACTTGGTGTAT
>CADBPL010000026.1 GCA_902796535.1 Oscillospiraceae bacterium | reverse complement strand
GTGCGGGTTTTTTCGTTCGGTTAATGTGACACATCAGTTTTGTATTATGGCGGTTGGTAATTCCTGCGTTCCGCTCACTTTTGAGCGTATCTTTCGCAACCCCTCCGGCTTCGCTTTGCTCAGCCACCTCCCCTTCCAGGGGAGGCAAGAGCAGAGGTAAGAGATAAGAAATTGCCGATCAACCAACAGCAATAGTCATCAGTAATTGGTTATCCGCTATCAGCTATCCGCTATCAGCTATCGGCTATCCGCTATCCGCCATCCGCTATCAGCTATCAGCTATCGGCTATCAGCTATCCGCCATCCGCTATCAGCTATCCGCCATCCGCTATCAGCTATCCGCCATCCGCTATCAGCTATCCGCTATCGGCTATCCGCTATCGGCTATCCGCTATCCGCTATCCGCTATCCGCTATCGTCTATCCGCTATCCGCTATCAGCTATCGGCTATCCGCCATCCGCTATCGGCTATCCGCTACCTGCTACTTGCTACTTGCTCTCCGCTTCGTGGTAATTCGGCACGAGGTCGCGCAGCAGGTCGCGCACGTTGTCCTCGTTCACGTGGCGCAGCGCTTTAAGCCCCTGCTCCAGTTTTTTGCTGTCAAACTGAACGGGCGGCAGCACGAAGATTTTGTTGTTGGCGGTCAGTTGCATTTCGCCCGCTTCCTCGCTGAGGGTCAGCTCCTCATACAGCTTTTCGCCCGGGCGCAGGCCGGTGAATTCAATTTTGATGTCCTCATACGGCGTGTAGCCCGACAGACGAATGAGCTTTTCCGCCAGCGACGTGATGCTCACCGGTTCGCCCATATCCAGCACAAAGATTTCGCCGCCGCGGCTCAGGCCGCCCGCCTGGCAGACAAGCTGCGCCGCTTCGGGGATGGTCATAAAATAGCGGGTGATGTCTTTATGCGTCACGATCACGGGGCCGCCGGCCTCGATCTGCTCTTTGAAAATCGGGATCACGCTGCCGTTGGAGCCGAGCACGTTGCCGAACCGAACGGCGGCAAAATGGGTGTTGCTGTTTTTGCGCTCAAAGTATTGGATGATCAGCTCGGTCACGCGCTTGGAGGCGCCCATCACGTTGGTTGGGTTCACGGCTTTGTCGGTGGAAAGGATCACGACCTTTTTCACGCCGCAGTCGATCGCCGCGTTGGCCACGTTATAGGTGCCGAACACGTTGTTTTTCACCGCCTCGCAGGGGCTTTCTTCCATGAGCGGCACGTGCTTGTGCGCGGCGGCATGGAACAAAACGGAGGGCTGGAATTCATGCATCACTTCGCGCAGGCGTTTCGGGTCCTGCACGGAGCCGATGCGGATCACAAAATCGACCTTGCCTTTATAATGGCGGTCAAGGCGACCTTTGAGCAAAAAGGCGTTGTTTTCGTAGTTATCAAAAATCACGATGCGCTTGGGGCTGTAACGCGCCACCTGGGTGCAAAGCTCGGACCCGATGGAGCCGCCGCCGCCCGTGACCATAACGGTCTGGCCTTTGAGATAGGAGCAGATGGCGTTGTTCAGCTTGACCTCAGGGCGCGCGAGCAGGTCGGCGATTTCAACATTGCGCACGGCGCCCTCAGAGGCGGGGTTTTCGGTGATCTCTTCAAAGGAAAGCGAGGTTTTCAGCTTGCAGCCGGTCTCCATGGCGATCTTCAGCAGTTCGCCGCGGCGCTGGCTGTTCATGGACGGAACGGCCAGAATGATCTCATCCACGTCATAGCGCTTGGCCAGTTCGGGAATGCGCTCGCTGCTGCCGCGCACGGGCACAAAGCCCACGCGCCGCCCCTGCTTGTTGGGGTCGTCATCCACAAAAACGACCGGCTTGCCGGTGGCAAAGCCCTTTTGCTCCAGCTCGCGGTAGATGGTAATGCCGGTATCGCCCGCGCCGATGATCATAATGCGGTGGCGCTTGGTGTTGTGGCGGTTGACAAAAATGTTGCGCGCGTTGCGCAGGGAGCGGTAAAAAATGCGCAAAAAGCCTGACAGGAAAAAGGTGAGCAGCGCGGCAAAAAAGTAGACGGAAATGGAAAGGCCCGTGTCGGGCAGCGCGGGGCTGCGCTGGTTGAACAGGCTCATGTTGCGGCAAATGCTGTCCGCGCCGATGGTGAGCAGCGTGGAAGTCAGCACCGCGCCGAAACATCGCAGCAGCTCATGCAGCCCGGCATATTCCCACATGCTGTTGTACAGCCCGAAGAACGTCAGCACAGCAATGTAGATGATGGAAATATACCACGAGCGGCCGATGAGAACGCCAAGCACGCTCAGCAGGCTGTATTTCAAGCCGCAAACGGCCACATAGGCAAGATTCAGAAACAGCAGGTCGAGCAGGGCGATAATGCTGCGGCGCAGCAGCATCTGCGGGGTCGGGAACCTGCGGCTGTCGGATGACAAAAGGCTCAATTGTTTTCATCCTTTCAAACGATGGCATCGCTGTCTTATTATAGTACAGAAAAAGACAAGTATATTATAAGGCTTGTACGGCAAAAAGTCAACCGAAACTGTGCGTAATCAAACAAATGCCTTTTTCCGCTCGCCTTCCGGCCGCTGCAAAAAGGCGCCGGGCTTTGCCGTTTGGCGCGAAACGGCCGCGCAGCTTCGCATTTTGCGTTTAACGTGACAAAAAGCCGCCGGATAACCCGACGGCTTATGTTCCTTATTTGAATCCAATGGAGAACCAATCAGCGGAAAACCAATCAGTCTTCCTTTTTGCGAAGAACCACGGTGGTGGTGGTGGCAAGCGCAAGCACAACGATCGCAACGCCTGCAACAGCGGAAGTACCGGTCTTCGGGGAGGTGGAGGTGGCAGTGGTGCCGTTAACGGCCTTGCCGCCGTTTTCAGCAGCAGCCTTGTTGCTGGCAACAGCCGCGGGCAGCTCTTTGGCAACTACGTCAGCGGAAGCGTTGAAGCCCTTGATGATTTCGTTCACGAGGGCAACGTTCGCCTTGGCCACGCCGTTCCACTGGTAACCGCCAAGCTGGCTGGCAGCGACCTGTGCAAATTCGGCAACGTCGTCGTTTTCAGCAGCGTAGCAGATGAAGCCGTAACCGTTGAGATCCGTAAGCGTCTGAGAACCAAGAGAATTCGACCATTCCGGATGTTTGACCGGATCGACCTGAACATCGTCAAGGATTCTATCATTATTAAAGTCAAGAGGCGCGCCCTGGAAAACGTAGTCATTAAGCGTGAATTCTTTGCCGTCGATCACCATGGTGGGCTTGCTGCCGCCGTTGATCACGTCTTTGTTGGCCGTGTTGTTGACAACGTTGAACGCATTGTTCTGAGCGGTCGAAAGAACAAGATCATGAATGTCTTTTCCGGTAACCGTCGTGCCCTGCGGATAGAAATAATAGACCAGCTTGTAATCGACCCAGTTGCTGTGGGAATCTCTGTCCCAGCTGTTCGACGGAGTCTCAGCCTTGCTGTCATGATAGGAACCGTCCGAATGAGCCGTGCTGTAGATCACCTTAATAAGAACCGGAATCTGCGGAGCCGCAGTGGTGGTTTCTTTTGCAGTAGTAGTCGGCGCTGCCGTAGTCACCGTTGCAGCAGTGGTGGTCTCCGTTGCAGCAGTAGTGGTCTCCGCTGCAGGGGCGATAGCCGCGTTCTCGGCTACAGAATCGTTAGCCTCGATTGCAGACGCCGCAAAGGAGAAGCAGGAGAGCGCCAAAATCAGCGCGAGGAGAATGCTGAGTTTCTTCATGTTTTTGTCCTCCATTTTGGGAAAATGTTTTTTGTTTACATACCTGGAAACAATATGTACGTGTATTATAACTGATTCGGCGGGGATATGCAAGTGTTTTTCAAAAAATTGTTGCGTTCAAAATAGAAAAAAATAGTTAAAATTCAGACATTTTTGGTGAAAACGCGCAAAGCATTGCCGTGAATCATTCTGAATTTGCATTTTTCGCCCGAAATTGTTGCTTTGAGGTCAGGGCGCTGTCAATTTCCGAAGAATTCCACCCGCACGGTGTTTTCGGGCAGGGGGGCGATGGCGTTGGTGGCGGAGCCGTTGGGGTTGAGGGCGGCGGGCGTGTAAAGGGTTTCCGGGTTCAGTTTTTTGCCCTGGGCGTCGTAGCAGTTGTAGCCGATCCTGACGATGGTCGCCTCACTGAGCGGGCTGAGCGGGTGCACGGTGAGCGTCACGGCGGAGCTGTCGCTCACGATCGACGCCTCATATCGGTCGATCTGGTATTTTGTTGTGACGCCGTTTTCGGTGTAGTTGAGCGTGCCCGGGTAGCTGACCTTAACGCGTTCCGGCGCAACGGTCGTTTCGGGCACATAATAGGAGGGCAGCGTTTCGGGCAGGTTGGCGCTGCGCGGCTCGGTTTCGGCCAGCGTGGGGCGCGTGGTGAGGCGGTTGGGCGAGGTGCCGCGCACCACGGTGGTGGTGACGCGCTGGCGGTTGGTGTGCCCGGTATAGGCCGCCTCGGCCTGCGCGATCGCCTGCGCCTGCGATTGCTGCTCGCTGATCGCCTCCGGCGTGAGCAGCGTTACGCCAACCAGCTCACCCGCCGGGTTCGTCACGGGCTGCGCAACGCGCTTTTCGCCGTTCCCGGCGGTCACGGTCTCGCCCACGGCGTAAACCGAACCGTCCTCCGCTTTGGCAGTCTCGCCCAGATGCGGCGTGGGGAACGCCGTTGTTCTTTCTGCTCCGGCGCCGGTTCCTGTTTTTGATCCTGTTTTTGTTCCGGCCTTTGTTTCGGCGGCGGTCTGACCGTTTGCGTCGGTGGTTGCTTCCATGCTCGCTTTGGTTTCGATCGGTTCGGTCACGCTCGCTTTGGTACAGCTGACCAGCACGAACGCACCGAGCGAAAGCGCAAGAAGCAGGGCAAAAGTCTTTTTCATTTGGTTTTTCTTCCTTCCTTTGTAATTCTTCATTCCGCGTTCGTCAGGTAAGCTCGGAACGCATTGGGCACGGCATAGCGCTCGCGGATCTCGGCGGCATTGGCGGGGGTGAACGCCGGCGGCAGGGCGGGCAGGGTCACGCGCCAGCCGGTCATGTGCCACTCCACATGGGTGAAAATGTGTTTGGCTTCGGGCAGCGGCTCAACGGCGAAAGCGTCTGGGTAACGAGCGCGCACCTGCGCTTCGGTGAGTGTGCCGGGCACGTTGGGCAGCTCCCACAAATCGGCCAGCAGCCCTTTGGGCGGGCGCTTATTGAGCGCCACGGCTTCGCCGCAGCACAAATAAAACACCGTGCGGTTTTCGATGCGGCGCGCCTTTTTTGCGCTTCGGTTGGGCAGTTGTTCGGCGCGGCCGGTCTGATTCGCCACGCACAGCGGCGCCAGCGGGCAGCCCGGGCACAGCGGCGCGCCGTTGGGCAGGCAGACGGTTTCTCCCAGCTCCATAATGCCCTGCGTCAGCGCGCCCGCATCCGCCCCGACGGGGTAGACGGCGCGCAGCGCGTCGGTCACCGCTTTTTTGGTTTGCGGCTGCAGCACGTCGGCCTCGCACCCGGTCAGGCGCATGGCCACGCGCAGCACATTGCCGTCCACGGCCGGTTCGGGTTTGCCGTAGGCAATGGAAGCGATCGCCCCGGCGGTGTAATCGCCCACGCCGGGCAGCTTGCGCAGCAGAGCGGCGTCGGCCGGCAATTCGCCGCCGAACTCGTTCATGATGATTTGCGCCGCTTTTTTCAAATTGCGTGCGCGCGAATAATAACCCAGCCCCTGCCACAGCTTGAGCAGGTCTTCTTCCTCCACGGCGGCCAAATCCGCCACGGTGGGCAGCGCCGCCAGAAAACGGTAATAATAAGGGATGACCGCCTCAATGCGGGTCTGCTGCAGCATGATCTCGGAAACCCAGACGTGGTATGGGGTCGGGCTGTCGCGCCACGGCAGCATCCGCCCGCAGCGGCGGTAATGCGCAATGATGAGCGGCGCCGCCGCGCCGAGCAGACTTCGGTCAAAATCCATGGCGCCGCCCTCCTTTTCAAAACGATAGGTTTATTATAGCGGGAATTTTGCCGTTTGGCAAGCGGCTTTCTCAAATGAGCCGATATGAGCGGATAGCGGATATAAAAACATCTGACGGATAACAACTCCCTCAGTCGGCTGCGCCGACAGCTCCCTCAAGGAGGGAGCCAAAAGGCCCTCTCAGTC
>CADBPL010000025.1 GCA_902796535.1 Oscillospiraceae bacterium | reverse complement strand
TCAGCTCCACGTGGTTGGAGGAACAGGCGGCGTAAAACGGCGCCTGAAAGTTGTAATTCAAGTGGTAGTCGTTGTGCCACGACGGGTCTTCCACCGTGATAAAGTTGCCGAAAATGCCGGGCGGGAATTTTTTGTTGCCCGCGCACACGGCGAGGAAGTATTGCGCGGCGTACCAGCCCAGCTCAAAATCCTCATCGCTGATCTCAAACGAGGATCGGCTCCAGAACTCCGCCCACGCCTTGTCGTGTTCGGCCAACAGCCGTTCGACCCGCGCTTCGTCCGCGGCCAAAACGGTCTGCTCCACGGTTTCCTGCGGCTTGTCGCCGTCGTGGTTGGTGGCGGCGAAGCAATAGAACGTGTTCGGGTCGATTGGCTTGAGCCCCGCATAAATATGCGTTTCATAAGCGCATTCGTTTCCGTCGAAGCTGCGCCAGATGAACCGGCCGCCGTCCTTGTCATAGGCGCCCTTGCGCCCGCTCGTTTCGCCTTCATAGACCTTCAGAACCGGGGAGATCACAGCGTTTCCGACGCTTCGGATGATGACGGCGTTTTCGGTTTTGCACACCGTTACGGTCAGGCGGCATTCCTGTTCGGCTTTGACAAAGGCGCAGCGCACTTCGCCCCTGTCCATGTCGACTTCGGCGTGGTAGTTGGCATAAAGCGCCGGGTCAACGGCAATGTCGATATAGCCCAGCGGCTTCATGCCGCTTTCTTCAACGCCTTCCGCGCCGTACCAAAGGTCGCTTTTGGCCAGATACAGCCGCAGCCCGTCGGGTGCGCTGCCTAAAATCACGGCCAGATCGCCGTTGCCGGTGATCGCGCCGTCCGGGGTGGACTGTTTGCCGCTGGTCTGCGGCTTGTTGTGAAGAGTGATGATGTGTTTCATGTTGTTTCACCTGTGAAAAAACTCCTTGCCAGGCGGCAAAGAGTTTTGATTTTTATGCTTTGAATTTTTCCTGCATTTCGGCCGCTCTGCCGCAGGAAAGCCGCCCCTCGGGGCAGGCGCCGGTGGCGTAGCAGGTGGGGCCGTAGTGGCGGAAAATATCGAACGCTTCACGGCGCAGGATGGTGAGCATTTCGTTGGCGTAACGCTGGATTTCCCACTGCGCCCTTGTGCAGCTGCGCAGCTTCATGAACAGCAGCAGCTCGCGCCCGTTCATGGTGGACACAAGGTCGACGGTGTTGCCGCTGAGCAGCAGATAGGGCAGCGCCTCGGTTTCGCCCAGCGCTTTGAACCGCTCAAACACGCGGATGTTGTGTTCAAACGCGTTGACGTAGGTCGGCAGCATTTCCGGCTCGACCTTGACGCTTTTGGGGATGAGATAGCTGCGGCGGTCGACCGTGTTCAGGTTCGGCACCAGCAGCGAGTGCATCCGGTGGCGGGCAAAGTGGGTGAGGGTGGAAAGGGTGACGTGATTGAGGGCAAAGGTGTAGCTGATGCTTTCCAGCGCGCGCGGACGGGCGGAAGCCAGCACCGCCCGGATCACCTTCTCGGCCGTGGCCGGGTCGGCGGCCGCCTTTTGAATCTGTTCGGCGGAAAAACGGTTTTGTTCCAGCAGCGCGGCGGTGACCACGAGCTGCTCGGCGTTTTCGGTTTTGCCCAGAAGCTGCACGAGCTCCTTTTTCTTTTCCTTTTCGCCGTCGACGGTCAAAAAGCTCAGGTCGGTGCGGTCGTCGGCTTTCGGTTTGCGTTCCTCAAACCCGGTGAGCAGCCCGGGCGCGGCCTTTTCGGCCTGTTCTTTTAACGAAAGCCCCAGCGCGTAGATTTCCGGCAGCTCTCTGCCGCGGCCGTAGAGCATGGCCTTGAGCACGTGCAGCAGCTCGCGCCCGTTGAGCGAGCAGAAGAAGTTGCTCAAAAAGCAATAGGGCAGCACAAAGCGCGCGTCCTCCTTGGGCACGCCGCCTTCAATGAGCCTGCCGTAGGCGTCAAACAGCGAACGGATATGCGCGTCGTAAAGCGCTTTGTTTTCGCTGCTTTTGAAGGCTGGGGTGTAGTAGCCAGCGTCGGAAAAATCGACGTAGCGGCGGGATTTGACCGTGAAGGAGGCGAGGCGGAACTCGATCATGAACTGTTCCACCTGCACCGAAACGTCGTTGAAGGCAAGGTTGAAGAAGATGTGTTCCACCGTGGAATTGTGGCCGGAGCGCGTGACCTTGTCGATCAGGCCGGCGTTTTTGACCGCGTCCTGCGATTTTTCCCAAATGCCGAGCGCGTTGCCCGACTGCGTGGAAATGCGGCCGCCCGCGGCGCACATTTTTTCGCCGC
>CADBPL010000024.1 GCA_902796535.1 Oscillospiraceae bacterium | reverse complement strand
GGACGCCGGCGTGGACGTGATCTTTTTTGACTGCACCAACGGCACGGAAACGTGGGATGAAAGCGCCGAAAAGCTGTTTGAGGTGTTCGAGCAGGCCAAGGCGGACGGCGTGAACGTGCCCAAAGTCGCTTTCATGCTGCCCTTTAACGACAGCAGCGACACGACGACCTCGCTCATTCATCTTTATGAGCGTATTTACGCCCCCGGCCGGTATGAGGATCTGTGGTTTTACTGGGACGGCAAGCCGCTGATCATGGCGCACAGCAAAGCGCTGGATCAGACGGACGAGCAGCAGAAGGCGATTGATGACTTTTTCACCTTCCGCAAGAACGAGCCGACCTATTTTGCCGCCGATAAGCGTTACAGCCAAAAGGTCTGGGGCTGGTGCAGCGACTGCCCGCAAACCCGGTTCGGCAAATCGTGGAACGGCCGGGTGGAGCAGATGTGCGTGTCGGTTGCCCAGAACGCGGCGGACGGCGCGCTGGTCGCCATGAATTCCGGCCAAAACGTGCAGGGTAGAAGCTTTGTGAAAGACGGTTATTCCTATTCGTATCAGCGCGGCGGCGAAACGGTGACGGTTGACCAAAACACCGAAAACGCGATCCTCTACGGCCTGAATTTTCAGCAGCAGTGGGATCACGCGCTGCAATGCGACCCCGATTTCATTTTTGTGACCGGCTGGAACGAGTGGATCGCCGGGCGCTGGCAGGAATGGATGGGCACACCCAACGCCTTCCCCGATCAGTTCAGCGCGGAATACAGCCGCGATATCGAACCGCACGACGGCATACTCAAGGATCATTATTATTATCAGCTCGCGGCGAACATCCGCCGGTTCAAGGGCGTATCCGATTCGGTCGAGGCAGTCGACGGCGTGAAGACCTATTACCACTATACGAACAGCACGTATCAGCGTGACAGCGACGGCTGGCGCGGGCAGCATTTCAAAGCCGACACCATGCGCAACGATTTTGTCAAAGCGCAGGTCAGCCACGACGCGGATTATATCACCATGACGATCGAAACGAAAGACCCCATCGTGCCGCAGGCAAACGCACCCATCCGCGTGCTGCTGGATACCGACCCGAGCGGCCGGCAGCCGAACTGGGAGGGCTTTGAATTCCTCGTAAACCGCACCGGCGTTTCGGGCGGAAAAGCGATCGTGGAGCGCTCGCTGGGCGGCTGGCGGTTTGAACAAACCGGGGAGGCGGCCTGCACGGTGGAAGGCAATCAAATGACGCTGAAAATCCCACTGGCCGCGCTCGGCCTGACGGGCGAACCCCATTTCAATTTCAAACTGTCCGACAATATGCAGGCCGACGGCGATATCATGGATTTTTACAAAAGCGGCGACGTCGCCCCGGGCGGCCGGTTCATGTTTGTCTATTGACCGACAGGGCGCCTGCAAAACGCAAAAGAAAAATCCACGCAGAAAACAGCTTCTGCGTGGATCCTTTTTTTGGGTCACTTGATCATGATGCCCAGAAAATCGGGCAGACCCAGCGGGCCGAGCACCTTCATCATCAGCCCGTAGGCGATTTCAAACGGGAGGAGCAGCGGCATACCGAACAGTAAAATCATTTTCCACATAAACAGTCTTCCTTTCTTTGCGTTGCGCCGCGGACGGCGCTTTTTTATTGTTTTGTGAGTTGGAACAGCACGGTTTCGTTTTCGGCCATATCGAGCCGGATCGTGTCGCCCACGCCGCTTTGGCCGTTGCCGCCCAGCAGCGCGCGGTAGGCGTAAGCGCCGTTGAGGGTCAGCGTTTTGCCGCCGGCTTTGACAGCGTGAATGGCAATGAAGTTTTCATTCACATAAACAAGATCTTCACTGCCGCAATAGAGGTGAACGCCCTGTGTTTGGCAAAAGGCACGCAGCTCTCTGGCCGTAAACGTCTTTTTTGCGTTTGAAGTGGTCAGGTATTGGATCCTGTTTTGTTTGCACAGCGCAAGCGCTTTGCTCATGCGTTCGGTTTTGCAGTCGGACAAAAACACAATGGCCTTATACTTTTGATAAACGTCGGCAAAGTCGCTCACATCATACAGATCATACGGCGCGCCCAGATACCCCAGCGGCTTGCGCGCGTTGAAGGCTGTGCCGCGAATGGCGCCGTCGGTCAGATATTTATAGGCGCTTTCATCCACGAACACGGCAACTTCGGCGGTGCTTGTCCGGTTGGCATGGTTGAGAGAAGCGGCATAGATCGCGCGCATCTGCTTCAGTTCGGCCAGCAGCGCGGGGCTGTTGTACCACCCGCCCCACATATCGAACCACCAGAAGCCGTTGCCCTTGATAAGCTGCCGGCTGAAGGCTTTGCGCATCATGCTCACCGCCTGCGCTTCGTTTGCCAGTCCGTTCCAGATGGGAGCGTTGAGGTTTTTGCCCTCGTCATATTCCGGCGCGCGCTCGTAAAGCGGCCGGGTCAGGTGCGTGCGGATATCGCACTCCTGCATACAGATTTTTTTGTGCAGACGCAGCGAATCGGCGGGGTACATTTCCGTCCAGTCCGCGTTCATCTCGCGCGTGCCGATGTAGGAATTGGGCGAACAGATAAAGTCGATGCTGTCGCTTTCCAGCACGGTGTTCAGCGCGTGTGTGCCGTGCAGGGAGGACGTGACCTCCAGCGAATAGCCGTAAAACGTGCCGATGACCACATTGTTGCCGGTGGCTTGTTTGGCAACGGAAGCCAGATAGCAAATATCATCCGCCACGGCGTTGCTCGCAAATTCCAAAAACCGCGCCAGATGCTCATCTTTGTGGTAAGGCCCCTTGCCGCCCAGCGGCGTCAGATCGGGCAGGCCCGAAAACCCGCAGTCCGGGTAATATTTTTCAAGGTACTCGTTGAAGGCCCGCTCCGCGTTTTTGCCGTAACCGCCGTTCAGATCAAAGTGGAACCATTCCTCCGTGTTGCCGCCGCCGAGCTGATAACCAACGATGTGCGCGGCGTAATCGCTTTGGTTGACGTGGTTGATCACGGCGCGGAGCATATCGGCCGCTGTTTCGCGGAATTTTTGTGAATAGAGCAGCTCGCGCTTTCCTGTGCCGTCCACCGCGTCCGGGTTTTCCCCGATCCACCACAGGGGCATGGAAACGTTCACGCGCGGAAAAATGAGCGCCTGCGGGCAGGCGGCTAAAATGCGGGCGATCGACGCGTCGAGCGTGGAAAAATCCGGCGCATCCTTATCGTCGAATATTCCCGCATGGAACGGTTTGAACAGCTCGGTGGCGCTGATCCAACGCCCGGCAAACAGCACGGGCACCGAAAACAGCGTGTAGCCCGCCGCGGCAAATTCGGCGTAGTTGTTGTATTCCTCAAGATAGGTCATGTAGGCTGCCGCGGGGATGGGCGAACCGTTGACAAACAGCGTCGGCACGCCGCCGCAATCGCCGACGTAAGAGTGAATGCCGCAATACTTTTCCATGTTTCGCTCCCCGGCTGTGTAGTCAGCGCTGAACTTCGCTTCTTCGGGCGGCTTGTAGCAATTGAACCACCCGCTGACGACGGCGATCAGAACCAGAAAAAAGCTGATGATCCGGTTCAAGGGCTATCACTCTCCTTTCAAGTCGGAATTTGGCTTTGCCGAATTCCGAGCGATATAAATCCTGACGGATTTGCGATATGCCTGCGGCGCGATATAGCTAACGCTGCGATATGCCCTGCGGGGCAAGAAAGAAATTTATATCATATCTAACGCGAACGAAGAAAGCGTATATCGAATTGTCCGCAGGACAATATATCGACAAATTTTCAGTTCAGAATATTGATGAATCGACTTATATTCTTGTTTTATTATACCTTATTTTACTTGTTCCCGTCAATGCTTCTTTTCTTCCTTGAAAAATGCGTTTTGATGTATTATAATAGTGTCATCCTAACCAAAAGAAAAGAGGGACTGTTTATGTCATTCAAATTAGCGTTCATCGGCGCGGGCAGCATCGGCTTCACCAGAAAGCTGCTG
>CADBPL010000023.1 GCA_902796535.1 Oscillospiraceae bacterium | reverse complement strand
GCATTATATCGGCATCGGCCTGCATCCGCTGAGCTATTATCAGGCGCAAAGCGACCCCTTACAGGCTTACAGCATGCACGAAGAAGGCGTTGAGCTGCCCAACACCCCGGTGGGCGACGAGCTGACCTTCTACGTGCTGTGGTCGCAGCCGGCCAAAGCGACCATCACCGTTACACCGCCTGCCTGCGGCACGGTCGTTTCCTACACCTACAAAACCGGTTATTACGTCTGGGCGCAGCCGGGTCCGGATCTGGCGCTGACGGGTGACTGCACGTTTGAAGACTGGAACGTTTTCTATAACAACTGGGATCTGAGCGAATACGGCGCAACGGGCATTAATTCCGACCCGGTCACCATGGTGGGCAGCAACGATTACCTCGCTTACGGCTTCCTTTCGCCGAATTTCGGCTATTATTTCCCCGCGGATTCCACCGGCTCGATCACCGTTGTGGGCGGCACGCTCACTTCGTGGAACAGCAGCACGAAGCGCTTTGAGATCTCGGTGACTCCCGTGCACCATTATGAAAACGGCGTGTGCACCGGCTGCCACCGCGCGGCTCCGACCGATTATCAGTCCGTCACCATCGACGATCAGATCGCGCTGAATCTGATGCTCGATCTCAATTACCGCGGCAAAACCGTGAACGACGTGACGATCACACTGAACGGCACGGCCTATACCGCCGAAGGCTCACTGATCACAGAGGGCAAATACGCCGGGCTCTACAAGTTCACAGTCATCATGGCGCCCGCACAGATCGCGGATGAGATCGTTGTGACGATCCCCGACGATCAGGATCCGATTCGGACCTCGGTCATGGGCTACTGCCTGACGCTGAACGGCCACGACTATGACGAATTTGAAGAAGAGCAGGCACTGGCCAGAGCCATTCTGCAATACGGCAAAGCGGCCAAGGCTGAATTCCAGTACACCAGCGATGAGATCACAACGGTCGACGATCTCGATTTCTCCGCGGTTCAGGCTTACACCGGCGCAAAATTCAGAGACACCACAGGCGCATTGAAGGGCGCATCGTTCATGGCGCTGACCAAGCCGGAATTCCGTTTCTATACGAGCGGCATCACCGAAGCGCAGGGGTATGCCTACAATCAGGCGGGCGTCTCGGCGGCTTACGCGGATACGGCCATCGATGAAAAATTGAACGCGCGCTTTGTCAAAAAAGCGGACGGCAGCATCCTCATCGAAGTGAAGGGCGTTTCGGCGGAAAACATGAATGAGGAAATCGTCGTCACCGTCATCGGTCTGGGCGAGATCCATTTCAACGGCAACGCCTTTGCCAAGGCCATGGCGAACAACGCCGACCCGACCACCCAAAACCTCGGCGCGGCGCTTTTTAACTACGGCGTAGCGGCATTTAACTGCTTTAAGAATTGAGAGGAGGAACTGTCATGAAAAAAGCTTATGTGAAACCCGAGCTCGATATGGCCTGCTTTGAAGTGGCAGACGTTATCGCCGCGTCAGGCGATTCGCACGACGTGCTCGACACCGTCAGCGACGGCTTTGAAAAAATCACCGACGGCATCCTCGATTTCCTCAACAGCCTCGGGGGTTGATCCTGCCGCAAATCATTCGGCGCACCGTGACGACCGGTTCGCCAACCCTTTGAAAAAATCCTTTGCCCCGCAGTTCATTTGCCATCCATTTTGATCGGGGCTGAAAAAACAAGAAAGCCGAGATTCACTTCAAACGGTGAGTCTCGGCTTTCTTAAAGCTTTTTTTACAATGATTCAAGTTTTTACCTTGCACTCAAAGCACAGCCAGCCGTTTTTTTCGTGGCGGGCGATGACTGCAAAGCCGTTTTGCTCGAACGCCGCGAGCACTTCCGCCTCGCGCGGGGCGATGATGCCCGAGGCGATGAACACGCCGCCCGGTTTGAGGAACGGCCCGACCTGCGAAGAAAACAATATGATGATATCCGCCACGATGTTGGCGGCGATGACGTCGAACGATCCGCTCACTTTTTCGGTCAGGCTGCCGCGGAACACTTCATATTGCGGCGCGGTGAAGCCGTTGAGCGCACCGTTTTCTTTGGCGGTTTTGACCGCCAGCGCGTCGATATCCACCCCCACGGCGCGGTCAGCGCCCAGCAGCAGCGACGCGACGCTGAGAATGCCGCTGCCGCAGCCAACGTCGAGCATGGCCACGCCCGGCTTGATATAAGGCTCCAGCGCCTCTAAGCAAAGGCGGGTCGTTTCGTGCGTGCCCGAGCCGAAGGCAAGGCCGGGTTCGATTTTCAGCACTGCGCGGCCGCCCGCGTCGACCGGGTCTTTCCAGATCGGCTGGATGAGCAGCCGCTCCCCGACAGGGATGGGCTTGAAATATTGCTTCCAGTTGTTCTCCCAATCCTCATTGCGGCAAATTTCCGTTTGCAGCTCAAAGCCGATTTTTTCCGCCGTAAGCCGTTCCGTTAAAAACGCAGTTGCCTCGGCAGGGGTCTCCTCAGGCGAAATATAAAGGTGGATCAGGCACCTGGTGCGGTCCTTTTGCAGCAGCTCCTCGTCGATCAGGTCAATGCCTGCAATTTCCCAGGCCTCCTGTTCGAGGTTGGAATAATCCTCAATATAAACGCCCGGCACGAGCACCTGCGCAATGGCCGCCGCTTTTTCCACGTCACGGTTTGACACGGTGATAACAATTTCAGTCCAGTCCATTTTCTCTTTCCGATCAATATTTATTATGTACGTCTTCGGCGAAGCAGAGCAGGTCTTTGATTTCAAGCACAGTGCCGTCGTCGAGCACCGCCTTGCCGCTCATGCGGCCGAATACCTGATGCTGGTCGCTGACAATGACCTTCAGGTCGATTTTCGCCGCGCGGTCGAGGATCGGCGCAAACTCCATTTCAAAGCGCCCGTCGCTGGAAGTGAAGGTCCACGGCTCGGTGTAGCGCTTTTGGCCGTCGCGTTCGGGAATATTGAACGCGATCTCGTCTAACTTGTGGCACTTGCCGTCGTAGAACAGAATGTTTTCGGTCGCGGCGCTGTCGTCGGCAAAGCCGTAGCCGATGTTGAAGCCGAAGGGCTTTCCGTTGACCACGCCGTTGCCCGAGCCCCAGTACCAAGTGTTGTCATACGTCCACACGCCGCGCCCCCAGTCAAGCGTGCCGAAATCGGTGGCGGGGTCGAGCGTGTAGACGCGCCCGTCAAATTCCACGGTGCCGGAAGCGCGCATACAGTTGATCTTCTGATTATAATAAAAAGCGGTCTTTTTTTCTTTCCACGGCTTGCAGATGACCATGGTGTCCATCTCCGGCTCGTCGAGCGTGATGTCGCATTTGAATGTTTTGCCGTCCTGAAAATTCTTGAACGTGCTCACAATGCGGCGCTGGCCCGGCGTTTTCAGATATTCCATATCCAGCCGTTTATCGCGGTAGCACACGTCGCCGGTTTCGGAGGTGGAGGGCAGCTTCAGCTTACCCATGGGGAAGGCGTTGAGCACCGTTTCGGTGTGTTCGCACGGCACGGAAAAATCGAGCAGAGAAACGCTCTGCAGGCCAATGTAGCCGTCGTCGGAAATGGTGAAGGCAAAGCCTGCCTGCTCCTTGTTGGAGATGACGAGATAATAGTCCCATTCCTTGATGCGGATCTTCGGTGCCTTGATCTGATCACGGCTGTAAATCTGAACCAGCCGTTTGGACCAGCCGGGTTCTGCCGGGCTGCCGTCTTTTTTCAAAAGCGGGTGAGCGGTCGTGACCTCATGGTTGCGCTGTGACATGGTTCGTTCCTCCATAAATATTTTAAAGTCCTAAATCTGTTTCGCTTTCGGGGTGGCCTAAGCCGTGGTTGTAAAACGAGCGGTTGTCCAGCGCCCACTGGCGGTTGGAAAACGCGCCGGGCTGCACGCCGTTGAGCGCGCCGTTTTCCTCCACGATGCGGGCGTCCAGCCGGTCGAGCGCCGAGAGGATGTCGGCTTCGATGAACAGCGGGCGCACCGCCGCGCCGAATTCCGGGTCGCCGTGGTGGGAGATGAGCATATGCTCCACCAAAACGGCCTTTTCCTCGGGGACGCCTAACCTTTGCGCCGTTTGTTCCACCATCATGGCGCCCATGATCAGGTGGCCGAGCAGCGTACCCTTGACGCTGTAGCCCGTGGCAATGCCGGTTTCGTCGGCGATCAGCTCCTGCAATTTGGCAATATCGTGCAGCATGGCGCCGCTCAAAAGCAGGTCTTCGTTGATGAACGGATAAATTTTGGCAACGCTCTGCGCCAGCCGCACCAGTGAGAGCGTGTGCTGCAACAGCCCGCCGCGCATGGCGTGGTGCAGCTTGAACGCCGCCGGATAATACAGCAGCGTGTCGCGGTTTTCGTTGAGCACGGTCGAGGTGAGCAGCGCCAGATCCTGATCCTGAAACTGTTCCGTCAGGCGGATCAGCTCCCGGAACATGGCCTCGCTCCCGTAAACGGCGGATGCGACAAAATCCTCGATCTTTACGTTGTCGGATTCCACGGCGCGGCGGATGCGGTCGATGCGCAGCTGGTCGGCGCCGTTGAATTCATTGATCGTACCCTGCACCTTCACCACCGAATTTACGGCGAAGGTGCCGTGCAGCTCTTCGTTATAATTCCAAAGCTTGGCGGAAATTTCGCCGGACGAATCGCCCAGCACCATGTCCAGATAAGGCTCTCCGCGCTTGTTCAGCTTTTTTTCGCAGCTTTTGATCAGGCAAAAGCCGGTGTGGGTGCCGGATTTTGCATGGTATTCAAAATTCAATGGTCAACACTCCTTTCCTGTCATTATACCTTGCCTTGCGTTTTTTTACAACCTTATCCGCGCAAAAAATTGCCCGATTTCCGCCAACAGCAAAAATCGGGCAGTTTCATTCGTTGGTTCAGATGCTCAT
>CADBPL010000022.1 GCA_902796535.1 Oscillospiraceae bacterium | reverse complement strand
TTTTGTATTGACCGAAAGCGGGGTAAAGCTTCTGCCGCCGCCCTCGTAAAATTTTGAGAAGAATTCGACGTATTGCAGTCGGTTGGTGTGCACATAGGTGCCGATGAGGTTGATGGCGATATTCACCGAATGCCCCACGATGAAAACGACCGTGAGCGTGATCGCCTTGACCACGGGGTTGCTCGGAAGCGTGCCGAGCATATTGAACACCGAGGCGATAACACCCGTGGAAAGCCCCAGCGCCAGCAGACGGGAATAGGACAGCACGTCGCCCAGATAACCGGAAGCCGTGTTATACAGCCCGTAGAGCCCGCCGCCGAGCTTGCCCACAATGTTTTTGGCGGAACGGCCGGAGGTGAGCACAACGCCCGCGCCGCCTGCCAGAGCGCAGTATTTGCCAATGGTCAGCGCTATGGCGGGGATTTCGGCGATCAGGTTCGCGCCGATGGGCGCGATGCCGCCGATGAGCAAATAGACAAACAGCGTGTCGCACACGGCGTCGAGCCGCTTGCCCTCTTTCCACAGCTGATAAAAGCGAACCGCCAGGCCGGCAAACAGGTGAATGATGCCGAAGAGGAAGCAGTAGAGCAGCAGGATCATCGGGTCGTTCACCGGCTCGAGCCACACATACAGGCGCGGCGCGGGCTTGTGCAGGAATTCGGTGAAGATGACCGACACGATGTCGCCGAAATAGCTGCCGAACATCACGCCCCAAAAAACGGTGGCGATGCCGGAAAACAGGAACATATTCACGGTCTTTTTGGTCTTTTCTTCCATCTTCAGCTTCTTTTTGGCAATGAGCATGGCGATGACCATGATCAGACCGTAGCCCGCGTCGGAAAGCATCAGGCCGAAGAAGACGTAGTAAAAAAACGCCATGACGGGGTTGGGGTCAACGTCTTTGTTCGACGGCGTGGAATACATTTCGGTGATGGATTCCACCGGCGCGGCAAAGGTGTTGTTCTTGAGCAGGATCGGCGGATCCTCCTCTTCGGGCACCTCCGTGATATTGACCACCGCGCAGAAATCGCGTTCGATCTGCTCCTTGACCCCGGCCGCGTCCCGCTGCGGAACGTAGCCGCTGAGCACAAAGCAGCTGTCGCTGATGCTCAGGCGGTTGAGCGCGTCATACTTTTCTTTGCGGATGGCAAGATAATCGATCACGAATTCGATATCGGCGTGCATGAAGCCGAGGGACGTCAGCTTTTCCGTACTCTCCCGAATCTTTGCCACGTTCGCCTTGATGCGCTCCTCATATTTTCGCATACGCTCGGCCGGCAGGTCGGCAAAAGTCTCGGGCGGCCGGTTCGCGCCGATGAGGCGCAGCGCCTGTTCGATCTCCTGCGCGCAGCTTTCGTGCGCCCACACGGCAACGCAGGTCTGAATTTTGTCGGCGTGGATGACCTCCACCTCGACCGCGTCGCACTGCGGCGCCTGCGCGGCCAGCTTTTCGAGCACCTCACGGCGCGTTTGCTGGTTGGGCAGGCAGCCCAGAAACAGCTTCGTGCCCGCCGTGCTTGTGTTTTTGAGCGGAATATCCAGCTCCCGCCACGGCTCCAGCGCGTCAAGCTGGGCCTGAATGCGGACGTTATCCGCGATTTTGTCATCAATACTCTTTTGGTAAGCCAATATGTCCGAACAGACGGCAAGAATATCGTCGGCCCGATCCGTCAGGTCGTCAAACTCCCTGACGCTCAGTTCTTTGCGGGCGGAAAAGGAATCGAGAAGCGACTTTTTTGCAGGGGCATATTTGTTAAGGACCGTCTGCGCGTTCAGCGCCGTTTGCAGATATTTTTCAAACTGGGAGACACAGCCCGCCGTTGAAAACTTCTGCAGCCCCTCCTCCTGCTCTTCATCCGTCAGCTCCACCACGCCTTTGCGCTGCAGCAGGTCGATGATTTTCTTACTGTCTTCGAGCAGTGCCAGCAGTTCGAGCTTCATCATTTTCAGCTTAGCCAAAAGCACCACCTCCTTTACGGTGCGATCTCAGCGCGATCATACCGGAATGATCGCTTTCAGGATCTCTTTTGTTGTTTCACTGCGTTTGGATTTGCCCAGCGCGATGATCTGCGCGCTATCCTCCTGAGATTCCTTTGCGGCGGCGGCCAGGATCTCGCCCGCCTTTTTTTCGGCGGCGGCCGCCTTCGCTCCGGCGCGCTCTTCGGCTTTTTTTTCGGCGTTCAGCACGTCCTGCTGCGCCTGATCTTTTGCCCGGGCAACAATCTGTTCCGCCTTTTCACAGGCAGCCAGATAGGCCGCGTTCGCTTTTTTTTCTGCTTCCAGAATGGCATTCACGGTTTCGGAAGCCATTGTGCAACCCACCTTTCCGTTATATCAAGTATGGTTCAGGCAACACCGCAAATCGCGGCGCACGCCTTAATCATAAAATAAAACGATTCAGATCCGAACGGGAAAATACCGCCCGGCCGGTTTCGGCTCGGCAAAGCAAAGGCCGAACACATCGTCCGCCGCGCACTCCAAATCAAAAATGCGCCTGCCGCGTTCATTGAGCTGCGCAGCCTGCGCCGCGCGCGCGAGCACCGGCAGGGTGCAGCCGCCCAGCAGCGCTTTGCCCGCTTCGTTCGCCGCCAGCACGTGCAGATAGGGCGGCTCACCGCAGGCGTCCTGCGCCGTAACGCCGAGAAACAGGCTCCAGACAATGCGCCGGATGCGCGAAAGCGGATAGCGCTTTGTTTTGGCAAGCGCAAACAGCTCTTCGAGCGAACCCGCCTGACGGGCGGCTGAGAAGATGCGGTTTTCAAGCCCCTCGGACAAATCGGGCGAAGCGGAAAACTCACTTTGCCGCATGGCGCGCAGCTTGCTGAGCACGGCCGTATCCAGCCGGTTCGCCTCGGTATGCGGGCAGGATAAGAGCGTTGACGGCACATAGGCCGAAACATCCTCTCCCCGGCGCAGCATCCCGCGCAGCAGCGACCCGGAAAGCGGCTCACCGCCGGCGGATCCCGCCGCATCGTGCCCCGCGCCGAACCGTCTGACGGCAAAGGGCGTTATCATTGTGCCCTGTAAAGCCGTGAGGTATTCGACGGCCAGCGCATTGTTCGGGCTTGCCAGCAGCGCGGCCTGTGATTCGCCCAGCAGCGCGGCACAGGCGTTTTGTCTGGCTGCGGCAAAGGGTACGCCGCTGCTCAGCTGTGCCCTGACCGCCTGCGAAAACGCCGGCTGTTCGAGCGCCTGCGCCACCCGTGCGAGCGCCGCAGCGTCGCCGCATTCACAGCCGAAGCCGAGCGTGTCGACCTGCGGCAGCGCGCGCGCCAGCGCAGCGCCCCCGGCGGCAAAGGTATGTGCCCCCGCCATGGCCCACGGCAGCGGCAGCTCGACCACCAGATCGGCGCCGCAGGAAACGGCGGCCGCGGCACGGTCAAACTTATCGAAAACAGCGTAGTCGCCGCGCTGAACAAAATTGCCGCTCAGAATCAGAACGACGCGCTGCGCGCCGTTGCTGCGCAGCTGCCCGAGCAGGTATCGATGCCCCGTGTGCAACGGGTTCAGTTCGGCAATCACCGCCGCTGTTTTCACGCAGTTCACCACCAGTAGAAGTAACAAACGGACGAGAAATCATCGTCCGTTTGATTATACACTATTGGTTGGTATTTAGCAAGGGAAAATCTTATTTCTTATATAATTTATAATAAAGCCTGCTCCATTTCCTGCCGAATCTGACAAAGGATCCTTTTTTCGAGCCGTGAAATGTAGCTTTGTGAAATGCCCAGCAGGTCGGCCACCTCTTTTTGGGTGTATTCCCGGCCGCCGCCCAGCCCGAAGCGCAGCACCATGATGCGGTGCTCGCGTTCCTCCAGCCGGTTGACGATGCGCAGCAGCAGATCCGTTTCGTCCTGCCGTTCCAGATCCACGTTCACCTCGTCGCTCTCGCTCCCCAGCACGTCGGAAAGCAGCAGCTCGTTGCCGTCCCAATCCACGTTCAGCGGCTCGTCAATGGACATTTCCGTGCGGATATTTGAAATTTTGCGCATATGCATGAGAATTTCGTTTTCTATGCAGCGCGAGGCATAGGTGGCCAGCTTGATATTCTTGTCGGGGCGGAAGGTGTTGACCGCCTTGATCAGCCCGATGGTGCCGATGGAGATCAGATCCTCAATGCCGACGCCGCTGTTTTCAAATTTGCGCGCAATATAAACGACCAGACGCAGGTTGTGAACGATCAACGCATCCCGTGCCCGCGCGTCGCCCTCGACGACGCGTCCGAGCAGCTCCTTTTCCTGCGCGGCGTTCAGCGGCGCAGGCAGCGTGTCAGGCCCGTTTATGTAGTGGAGCTGCCCCTTCTTTTTGCTTTTGAATCCGGCAATCAGGCGCCGGAAAAGCCGTGATATCTTCATGCTGTTCTCTCCTTTTTTCGGATTTGATGCAAGTGGTTCAAAAGGCAGCAGGGCGTTCACCAGAACCTCGCAGCCCTGCGCGAACCGACGGTTGGCGGACACGGCAAGAACGGCTCGCTGCGTTCGCGCTGCTTCAGCCCCGCATTCGGCCGAAAAGCCCGAAACGTCGAACCCCGGCAGCAGGCTCTCCCCTTTTGCCGTCGCGCAGGGAAGCAGCCTCACCCCCGGCGGCAGCCGCCCGCTGTGCGACGGATCGTAAGCCGGAATCACACGTTCGGCCAGTGATTCGGATATGACCTGCACCGCCTGCCCGGTGAACGGGTCGCGCAGGGTGTTGCCGGTGTCAATCATGCCGCGGCAGGTGAAGCTCCGGCCGCCATAATCAAACCGAACCACGCACGCCGCCTGCTCGTGTTTTCGGCGGAACAGAACGCGCCGGAACAGCCAGACCACGGTGTAAAGCGCACCGCACCCGAGCACCAGCGGCAAAAAGCCGATTTCCAGATAGACCGCGCCGTTGCGCAGCATCAGCCCGCTCGGCCGGAACAGGAACCACGCGGCCATCAATGCGCCGGCAAACAGGCAGCTCACCCCCGCCGTCGCCAGCCACAGCCGCACGAACCGCCGCGCGCTGCCAAAGCCGAACACCGTGAAAACAACGGGCAGCAGCAAAGCCGCGCGCAGAAGAAAGCTCAGCAGTAAATTGCTTTGCGGCAAAAAAATGGTCAGGGAGGCCGCGCCGCCCAGAAAGCTGCCGAGGATCATGCGCCACACCGCCGTGCGCTCGCTGCAAAGTCTGCGCGCCGCCGCGAGCAGAAAAAACGAGATCAGTGTATTCAACGCAAAAAGGACGTCCACATAAATGATCTGCTTCATGCCTCATCCCCCTGCCCATGGTACAACAGGCAGGCTGAAAAAACGGTCAGGTTGCGTCGCACAAAAAAATAATCCCGGCCGGTGCATTCGCACCGTCCGGGAGAAAACCGAGGGGATCATTTCATGGGAGAGATCTGATTCTGATCGTGGCCGACCAAAAACTGGGGATATCTTTCATCGGTGAACACCGTGGGCTGACCGTCATAGCGGATGAGCCAGCTCATGAGCTCGTCCGGCCGGTTCCAGTGGCAGAAATCACGCACCAGCCAGGTGTATTCAGGGAACATACAGGTGGACGCGTCCCCCGAGCCGTCGGGCGCAAGGTGATCGTGACCGTCCTGCACCTTCTGCACATAACCCTCGCCCAGCGTCCGGCCGACGGGCGCAAGCGTTGCGCCGCCGCTCGAATGGGCGGAATCGATCAGCGTGTCGGACTGATAGTCGTTCCGGCCGACAAAGGGCATGGCAAAGCAGCCGTAGTTGGAAACGATGCAGATCTTCATGCCGCCCTCGACCGCCTCGCCGAGCACCTGCTTTGCGTCCGCCTGGATCTGATGGTAACGGTCGACCCGATCCACAAAGTTTTTATACTTCGGGTCGGACAGCTTTTCACGCACTTCTCCGTAAAAATCCTGCGGCAGGAAATCGGCGATGCCGGGCATCAGGCCGAAATAAGGCAGCGCAAAATCGTTGTAGAAGTTTTCATAGTCGTTTTTGATCATGCGGTTGACGGCGCGGCAAAGGCCGGCGAGAAGGCCGGTGTAGCGGGCGGCCTTGACGGCGACGTT
>CADBPL010000021.1 GCA_902796535.1 Oscillospiraceae bacterium | reverse complement strand
GATCTTTTTCATCGCAGCGGCCACGAGAACGTCTTTATCGGCAGCGTTCGCTTCGATGGCGGCGTTCGCCTTTTTCAGAGCGGTTTTGAGCGCGCTGTTCGTGGAGCGGTTGCGGGCAGCCTTGGTCTTGTTGACAAGAACTCTTTTCTTCGCGGATTTAATGTTCGGCACAGAATACACCTCCTTCGATTTTCATACGGATAACAATATAGCATTTCTTCCTGAAAAATGCAAGAGAATTTTGAAGAAAAGTGCAAAAAATATAGGAGAAATCCGAAAGAAACGGGGGCAACACCGTGAACTTGCGCACAGACCTCGCGCTGGAACAGCACGAAATGGCGCCGGGCCGCGTGCCGGGCGTTCAAATCGAAAAAAGAAGAGTCGGCGGCGCGGCGCTGACGACCATCCACGTGACCGACGAAGCCGGCGCAAAAAGCATTCGCCGCCCCGTCGGCACCTACGTGACGGCGGAACTGAAAAGCATCTGGCAGGAGTCCGCCTTCGGCCAACAGGAAATTGAAGCGATCGCGCAGGAGATCGAGGCGCTGCTGCCCAAAAGCGGCACCGCGCTGGTGTGTGGGCTGGGGAACGAGAACATCACGCCGGACGCGCTCGGCCCGAAATGCTGCGACCTGATCTTCACCACGCGGCACATTCCGAAGCCCATGCAAAAGCAGCTCGGCTTTGAGCAGCTGCGCCCCGTGGCGCGCATCACGCCGGGCGTGCTGGGGCAAAACGGCATGGAAACGGGCGAGATCCTGCTGGGCATCATTCAGCGCATCTCCCCTGCCGTGCTCATCACCGTTGACGCGCTGGCCTCCCGCCGGCTGGAGCGGCTGGGCTGCACGGTGCAGATCAGCAACACGGGCATCACGCCCGGCTCGGGCGTTGGCAACGCCCGCAAGGAGATCAGCGAACAGACCATGGGCGTGCCCGTGATCGCCATCGGCGTGCCCACCGTGGTGGATGCTTCGACCCTTGCCTGCGACCTGATCGGGCAGGACGGCGAGATCAAAGCCGAGCCGAACGGAAAAAAGATGATGGTTACGCCGCGCGAGATCGATCTGCTCATCGAGCGCTCGGCCAGGCTGGTGGCGCTGGCCGTCAACAAAGCGCTTCAGCCGCACATGGCCGTTGACGACATGGCGCTGCTTGTGAGCGGCGAATGATCGCGGCTTAAAAAGCATATACATCTTCTTGCGGCGCACAGCCGCAAGGAGGTATCAATATGAACCACGCACCACAGGCTTTGTTCAACCGCTGCGCCGTGATCCTGAGCGGCGTGATCATGCTCGGCTCCGTGCTGCTGGCGCGCAGCGCTTTTCCGGCGCGGCTGCCCGCCGTTCCTCATCCGGCCGAAAACGCCTTTGTCCAATCGGAACCGGTGCGCGCCCCGCAAACGGAAGAGGTCGAGCTGACCGCGCTGAACAAAACCGTTTTTGCGCAAAACCCGCTCAACGAACTGACCGACACGCCGGACGACATCAAGGGGCTGATGCAGTCGTCGCTCAAGAACGCCGCCAACGACCTCAAGGACGGCACGATCGTTGAACGGCAATACGGCAAAAAAGCGGCGAACGCCGCCGTTGGCAGCCTGCTCATCCGCAACAATACCGACACGCAGAAGAATATCGACTTCAAGGCGCTGCTGGGTGAGGGCGCCGATCTGCACCCTGCGGACAAGGCCGAACCCGCCGTGCTCATTTTTCACACGCACACCACCGAATCCTATGAAATCCTCGACCGCGGCTGGTACGCGCAGGGCGCCGTAACGCGCAGCAAATCGGCCGACCGCAACATGATCCGCATCGGCATGGAGATCACCGAGCAGCTGGAGCAGGCAGGCTATCAGGTCATTCACGATAAGGAGATCCACGACCTGAAATACACCGGCGCCTACGCGCATTCCCGCAGGAATGTGGAAAAATATCTCAAGCAGTACCCGAGCATTCAGATCGTTCTGGACGTTCACCGCGACGCCATTGAGCAGGAAAACGGCGTGCGCATCAAGCCGACGGTGGAAATCATGGGCAAAAAAGCGGCGCAGATGATGATCATCACCGGCTGTCAGGAGGGAAAGGTCAAGGATTTTCCCGAATGGAAATACAACCTGCGCTTTGCGCTGCAGCTGCAAAACACCGTTGAGAACAAATACCCCGGGCTGATGCGGCCGATCTATTTCTGCGAGCGGCAGTACAACATGGACTGCTCCCGCAACAATCTGCTCATCGAAGTCGGCAGCAGCTCCAACACATTGGAAGAAGCCGCCTATTCGGGGCGGCTGCTGGGCAAAAGCCTGGCCGCGCTGCTGGATGAAGCAAACAAAGTAACCACTGATTAAATCGCAGGCACACATCTTGACGGAGTATTTTCCGCCATATTTCACAAAAATACTCGTTAATACACCAAGT
>CADBPL010000020.1 GCA_902796535.1 Oscillospiraceae bacterium | reverse complement strand
ATGGCCGATGGGGAGATCGCCGTGCTCCGCCGGGACGCCGTCAGCTTTTTTTCCTTTGAACTGGCTCCGGTCAACAAGCAGCCGGAGGCATTCGACGGCGGGCAGGCGGCCGCGGAAAAAGGCGCCTATGAGCATTATATGCTCAAAGAGATCCATGAGGTGCCCGCCGCCATCCGGCGCACGGTGCGGGCGGGCGACTCGTTTGCGGCTGCGTCCTTTGTCAAGCCGGGCCGCATTTTCATCACGGCGTGCGGCTCCGCCTACCATGTCGGCGAGGCGGCCCGATTCGTGTGGGAGGAGCTGCTCGGTGTGCCGGTCGAGGTCGACATCGCCTCCGAATTCCGCAGCCGCGTGCTGCCGCTGCCCGCCTGCTCGCTGGTTGTGGTCATCAGCCAGAGCGGCGAAACGGCCGATACGCTCGCGGCGCTGCGCGAAGCCAGGCGGCAGGGCGTGCGGGTGCTGTCGATCGTGAACGTGCCGCACAGCACCATCGCGGCGGAAAGCGACGTTGTGTTTTACACCAAGGCCGGCACGGAAGTGGCCGTCGCCACCACCAAGGCGTATGAGGCGCAGTTAGCGGCGGTTTACGCCATCGGGCTGGCGTTTGCCGAACAGTGGGAAACGGCGCCGAAGAACAGGCTTGAAAAGCTGAAAAAAGAACTCGACCGGCTGGATGAGGCCGCGCAGGAGGCGCTGAAAACCGAACCGGTGATGCGGCAGGCCGCCGAACGGCTGCCTGTGGGCGATGCGATCTTTTTTGTCGGGCGGGGTCAGGGCTATGCGGCGGCCATGGAGGCGGCGCTCAAGCTCAAAGAGGTCAGCTATCTGCCGGCGCAAAGCTGCCCGGCGGGGGAGATGAAGCATGGCACGATCTCGCTCATTCGCAAAGGCACGCCGGTGTTCGCCTTTTGTTTGAACCGCGCGCTCAACGCCAAAATGCAAAGCGGCGTCGACGAACTGAGGGCGCGCGGCGCCGAGGTCACGGCGGTTTCGCTGAGCGATGAGATTCGGGCGCAGCAGCTCATCCGGCTGCCGGCCGTGTCCGAGCTTTTTGCCGTGAGCGTTGCGGTCATCCCCCTGCAGCTGCTCGGCTATTACACCGCCCGCCGCCTGGGCTGCGACATCGACAAACCGCGCAATCTGGCCAAATCGGTGACGGTCGAGTAAAACTGCGTGCTTTTGAACGGAAAAACCCGGCGTGACCTCGCGATCACGTCGGGCTTTTGCGTAAGACGGTGGAAAAAATCTTTTTCAAAAAAGCCGGTCAAAGCACGGCGGCGGGTGAGATCTCACTCAGCACGGCAGCGGCGGCGATGATCACGCTCATCATGGCCGAGGCGATGCCAAGCGGCAGGATGGTTTCCCTGTTCTTCTTCATAAATTTCTTCATGATTGCTCACTCCTTTTCCTTTGTCTCCATTTTATCCGTTTTTTTCCAAAAAGGTTACCACAAAGCGGTGACAGAATCACTACAGATTTGTAATCATGGCGCGTATCGGTTTCAAAACGGTTACAGAGCGGGAAAATTGATAAAAGAATTGTAATTTTCCGGCGGCTCTGGTATAATGAAACCAACAAACAAAGGTGTGAAAAAGAGCATGGAAGAAAAGAAAAAGCAAAACGGATTGCGGGCAACCGTCATTCAGTTTATCAAGTTCGGTCTGGTCGGCGTGTCCAACACGGCCATTTCCTACGGCGTCGATCAGTTGTTTTATTACGTGGTGTTCCGCGATTCCGCCATGGAGGAAAAGCTCAAGATCACCATTGTGTCGGCGCTGGCTTTTTTTGTCAGCGTCACCAATTCCTATTTCTGGAACAACCGCTTCGTGTTCAAAAGCGAAAACCGTAAGAGCGTCGGGCAGCATCTCTACGCCTATTTCAAAACCGTCGTCTGCTACGCGCTCACCGGTCTGGTGCTTTCGCCCGCCATCAAAATCTGGCTGAGCGACGTTGTCATGCCCGCCGCGCTGGTCAGCCGTCTGCCGTCGTTTTTGGTTGCCGAGGGCGGCAGGCTGCCCTATTGGGTGCTGAGCATTGTGCCGCTGATCGTGTCCATTCCGCTCAATTTTGTGCTCAACAAATTCTGGGCGTTCCGCAGCCGCGGTCAAAAACAAGAAACTGAACAGAATAAATAATTATACAATCTATCTCATAAACAGAAGCGTCGTCTGCTTTCCTTCTGAAGCAAACGACGCTTTGCTTTTTGCCTGTCTTTTACGGCTGAACGGGCACGGGGCGATCCTCGCTTTCGTGCTCGATCAAAATAAAATTGTTTCGTTTGGCGTAGGACCAGCGCATTTCAAAAAGGTCGAGCGCTCCGTCAAGCGGAATATAAAGCTGCCCGCGCGCGCCGCGGTATACGGGGTGCGCCAACTCGACCGCGCCCTGATCGGTTTCGACCTTCGTGCTGCCTTCTGTGAATAAAGCTGAATGTTTATACGCTTCCAAATACACCTGATTCCTGCGTTTTTCGACCGTTCCGCCAAAGTAGCTGAACAGGATCGCCAGCGGCGCATACCACACGCCGTCCTTCTCTTCGCAGGGGGTGTCCGCCTGACAAAGCCCTAAATCGGCGCCCTTGTACATCATGCGGGTGCGGTTGAATTTCGGCGCGAGGGCGTAGGGCTCGATCACGTCGCGCCCCTTGTCGATCACGCAGCGGTCGGCGATGCGGCCGTCCTCAAGCATACAGGTGAGGGTCAGCCTGTCGCCCTCAATCTCGCACACCGCCACCATCGAGGTCTGTTCCTCCATGGTGTAAAACGCGTTGTGCCACACCTTGGGCAGCGCGCGGGTGCCGGGCGGGTTTTGGTTGGAGTTGCCCAGCGTGATGTGCACCGTGCCCTGCGAGGGGTGGTCGAACAGCTCCTCGCGCCGGCGCGGGAAGCTGCGCCCGTAGGAATGCTCGTGGCCGGAAAACATCAGGTCGAACATCTCGATGCTTTCGGTCATCACGGGGAACACGTCGTAGTTTTGCAGGTTGCTGCCCGTGTAGCAAACGGGGAAATGGCTCGCGCTGATCTTCCAGAGCTTGTCGCAGCGGTTCAGCTCGTCGATCAGCCAGTCGTTGACCTCGTCCTGCCCGTTCACGCCGATGGACACAAAATGCGCGTTGCCGTAATCAAAGGTGTAGTTTTCGGTTTTCCAGTTTTTGGGGCCGTTGTCGGGGTAGCTGCCCTTGAACTGCTTGGCAAAATATTCGGCGGGTTCGGCGTAAAACCGGCCCTCGCCCTTGGCGTAATCGCGAAAGCCGCGGTTGTCGTGGTTGCCGATGGTCATCATCACCGGCACGTGTTCGGCAATGCCGGCCAGCCCGCTGAACGCGCCGTTCCACTGCACCTCGTGCTGGCCGCAGTCGGTGTTGTCGCCGGCGGTGAAAATGAACGCCGTGTCGGGATTCCTGGCCAGAAAATCCAGCATCAGCTGCTGAAAATGCGAATAATCCGGGCATTCAAACGGGTCGCCCTTCTGCTGGTCGCTCACGACGAGGAATTTGAATTTTTCCGCGTTTTCCGGCTGTGTTCTGAAATCATATTCTTTGCTGCGGTGCGTTTCGTCGCCGCAGGTGTAATAATAGCGCGTGCCGGGCTTCAGATCGGTCAGATGCGCCCAGAACATATGGCTGGAATCAATATCGCTCTCAAACGGTTCGGTCACGGCATCCACGCGGCGGGTTTCGCCGCTGCCATCCTCGCGCACTGTCACGTAGCCGCTTGTCACACTCACGTCGGTGCGCCAGGTCACTGCCATGCAGGTGCGCGCATCGCCGTTGAAGGTGACCATGATGTGATCCGGCTGCGGCGTGGAGCCGCGCACGGGCTTGGGCTTATTCATGCGGATCATCGCCTTTCTTTGAAGAATACGCTGTCATTATACCCTCTTTCTTTCCCGCTTTCAATACCCTTCCGGCCATAGGCAAAGAAAAAAGCAAACAGGAAACCGTGCGGCTCAGGCACGACCTCCTGTTTGCGGTTGGATCGGGTCAGGGACTATATCAAAAACGGAAGGATCGATTGCAGGAAATGATGGACCTTTTCGGCAAACGCAATGAGCGCGGCGACCCCGGGAATTGCACAAATGACATTCCACAATGGCCTGAACAGCTTTGACAGGTCGAACAAGCCAAAGAAAACGGGATTGTCCTCCGGCAGGGACGTTGCCTTAAAAGGAACGCCGCTGTTTTTGGCCGCTTCTTCGGCGGCGCTGCCGGCGGGTGCACACACTGTCAGCCACTGATAGGCGGTGAAGTCGTCCTCGTCCCGGTTGCCCAGATGCATGCAATCCAGCCGGTCTGAAATATCGATGGCTTCATACATTTCGGAAATCGTTTCGGTCAATGCGGGATCGTATTCCGCATAGACTTCTCCGTCATCCGTGACCACATGGTACAGCGCATCCGCCGATTCATAATGCGTCCCGAAAAGCTGATTGGTTTTTTCCAGGCAGTAGGCAAGGCACGCATCCACGCTTTCCAGTTCCGTGCCGTAGGCCTCGTTGAAATCGGCAATGAATTCTTCCGCGGTCGGATCATCGCAGGAACCGAGCGTAATCAGGTATGCTATGCCGCCGTCGCCTAAAACGTACTGCTTTTTACTGATCTGTTCTGTTGCCGCTTCAAAGGCGATCTTTGCTTCGATCGCTTCTTCAAGGGAATCATAAGGCTTTGCGTCCGCATGGCAGCCGGAGATCAGGATGCTGCCGTTGATGTCAACATTCCTGTTCAGGATCGTCAGCGTTTCGGCAAAGCTGGCGTCGACGATGCCGTACCGAATGGTCGTAAGCGAAGCGGGCAGGGTGATCGAACGGGGATAAAAGGTGGAGAATTCATCGTCGGGAATGTCGGTGATCCCTTCCTGAATGATGATCTCTTTCACAAAATCGAACCGCGCGCGAGCCGCCTGTTCGGGGCTGAGCCCTTCCGTGTGCTGCTCCAGAACACTGTCGAGCTGCCAGCCGATGCAGTTTAGCTTGCTCACGCAGGACACTTCGCCGTTTTCGTCATATTCGATCTCTTCTTCGTCTTTGATCGGCCCGCTTCCGCTGACGGTCAGCAGACCGTCTTTCGTCAGCGTCCAGGTGATCCCCTCGCCGCCGCTGCCGCTTGCGATCACATCGTCCTCTGCCGCAAACGCTGCGGGCGCCGCCAAAACTGCCAGCAGCACGGCCAGCAGCACGGCCGTCCATTTCGTTATCCGTTTCATTGCGTTGTTCCTCCTGACATTCTTTTCTGAATCAGTTACATAGTAACACAGATCGCGCCGTAAAACAAGTCTCCCCGTCTCTTTTTGTATCGTGTCTCTTTTGTGTATATTGTCCAATTATTTCCCTAATCTTTTGCCAAAGTGACCCTTGTTTTTTAACGATATTATATTATAATGAGTTTGTAATCTATGTCCGTTTTCATGAACGGAAGAAAGGAATTCTCTATGGACAAAAAACTCAAGGTCGGCATTATCGGCTGCGGCGGCATCGCCAACGGCAAGCATATGCCCGCGATCCAAAAGATCGACGAGGCGGAAATGGTCGCGTTCTGCGACATCGTCGTGGAGAGAGCGCAGGAAGCCAAAGAAAAATACGGCACGCCCGACGCAAAGGTTTATGAAGATTATAAAGAACTGCTCAAGGATGAGAGCATCGACGTGGTTCACGTCTGCACCCCCAACCGCTCTCACGCGTTCATCACCATCGATTCGCTCGAGGCCGGCAAGCACGTCATGTGCGAAAAGCCCATGGCCAAAACCTATGCCGAAGCCAAGGCGATGTGCGAGGCCGCGCAGCGCACCGGCAAAAAGCTGACCATCGGCTACCAGCAGCGCTGGAGAGCGGACATGATGTACCTCAAGGAGCGCTGCGAAGAGGGCTTTTTGGGCGAGATCTACTATGCCAAGGCGCACGCCACGCGCCGCCGCGCAGTGCCCACCTGGGGCGTTTTCCTCAATGAATATGAGCAGGGCGGCGGCCCGCTGATCGACATCGGCACCCATGCCCTCGACCTGACGCTTTACATGATGGACAACTACAAGCCCAAAATGGTCGTGGGCACCACCTTCAAAAAGCTCGGCGACGAAAAACGCCCGGCCAACGCCTGGGGCGATTGGGATCCGGCCAAATTCACGGTGGAGGATTCCGCCTTCGGCTTCATCGTCATGGAAAACGGCGCGACCATCCAGCTGGAATCGAGCTGGGCGCTGAACATTGCCGACCCGCATGAGGCAACCGTTACCCTGTGCGGCGACAAGGCCGGAGCTGACGCGCTGGGCGATCTGCGCTTCAACTACGTCAAAAACGGCCGTCAGGTCATCGAAAAGCCGTCGTTTGACGCAGGCGGCGCCGCCTTCTTTGAGGGCGCGGGCGGCGGCAAGCCGCACGAGATCGAAGCCAGAGTGTTTTATAACGCCATTCTCAACGATACGCCCGTTGTCACCAAGCCCGAACAGGCCGCGGTCGTGACGCAGATCCTTGAGGCCATCTACGAATCCGCCAAAACCGGCAAACCGGTTTACCTGAACGGCAACGATTGAATAATACGGAGGGATCATCCATGAAAATCGCAGTACAACTTTACAGCGTGCGTGACCATATCAAAACCGGCGAGGATCTGCTCCAAGTCCTTGGCGAAGTCAAAAAGTTAGGCTATGAGGGCGTGGAATTTGCCGGTTACTTCGGGCTGGAGCCTGAAGTGATCAAAGCCAGGCTTGACGAGCTCGGCCTTGTCGCGGTCGGCGCTCACCTTGGGGTGGAGGATTACGGCCCCGAAAAAATCGAGCAAACCATTGCCGCAGCCAAGGCGCTTGGCATGAAGTGCTCAGGCGTCGGCGGCGGCCCGATCGGCACGCCGGAGGAGCTGATCAAAACGGCGGGCACCATGGGCTTCGGCGCCGTCAGGGCCGCGCAGGAGGGTGTCACGGTGTTCTTCCACAACCACACCCGTGAGTTTGAACCGGTCGGCGGCATTCTGCCCATCGACCTGCTCCAAAACGTCTGCGCGCTCGAGGTCGACACCTATTGGAGCTTCTGCGCCGGGATCGACAACTACAAGTACATCACCGAAAACAAAGACAAAATTTGTCTGCTTCACGTCAAAGACGGTGTTGACCGCACCCCCTGCGCGCTGGGCGAAGGGCAGTGCGACGTTGCCGCCGTGATCAAAGCCGCGCAGGATATCGGCCTTGAGTGGATCGTGGTCGAAAACGACGACCCCGTCCCGACCGGTCTGGACGATATCGGCCGCAGCATGACTTATCTGAAAACGCTTATCGGTTAAGGGAGGAAGAAAGATGAAAATCGGTGTTATCACCAATCTTTTAGGCAATCTGCCGTTGGAACAGGCGCTGGAATATTTTGCGTCCAAGGGCATTGAAATGGTCGAGATCGGCTGCGGCGGCTACCCGGGCGACGCGCACGCGAAACCGGCGGAGCTGTTGGCAAACGACGAAAAGTGCGAGGCATTTCTGGCGCTGCTCAAAAAATACAACGTTGAGATCAGCGCTCTGAGCTGCCACGGCAACCCCATCCACCCCAACAAAGAAATCGCCAAACAGTTTGACGACGCCATGCACAACGCCGTTCTGCTGGCGGAAAAGCTCGGCGTTCACCAGATCAACACCTTCTCCGGCTGCCCCGGCGACTGTGAAACCTCGAAATATCCCAACTGGGTCACCTGCCCGTGGCCGGATGATTTCGGCGAGATCCTCAAATGGCAGTGGAACGAGGTTCTGATCCCTTACTGGAAGGATTTTGTCGCCTTTGCCAAAGCGCACGGCGTGAATAAGATCGCGCTGGAAATGCACCCCGGCTTCTGCGTTTACAACACCGAAAGCCTGCTCAAGCTGCGCGAAGCGGTCGGCCCGGAGAT
>CADBPL010000019.1 GCA_902796535.1 Oscillospiraceae bacterium | reverse complement strand
TCATCAAGGGCATCTGCGCGCTGCTCGCGCGGGGCGCGGTCATCAGCGCCATTATTATCATTTTCTTCCAGGCGCCCGTTCTGCTCAGCTGTGAAAGCTTTATCAACAAAACATCCTACCACTGGCACGGGAACCCCCCGATTAAAGGAGATAAGAACGATGAAACCAAATAAAAAGCTGTTCAGCGCCGTCAGTATGCTGCTTGCCGTCACCGTTGCGGCTCTTTCGCTCACGGCGTGCCAAAACAAAACAGAGGCTCCCGTTGAGGAAACCTCGACCGCCGAAGTTGAAACGGCGCCGATGACCTATTACACCGACGCGCCGGGTCACGTCAAAAAGAGCGAGACCGTTTACGTGAACCTTGATGAAGCGGGCAACACCAAAAGCACGATCGTTTCCGACTGGCTGCACACCGACAAGGCGTGCGTGAAGGTCACCGACAAAAGCGACCTGCAAAACATTGTGAACGTCAAAAGCGCCGTCGACCCCATTACAGAAAAGGACGCGCTGATCTGGCACATGGATTCCACCGACCTGTATTACCGCGGCACCGGCACAAAAAAGCTGCCCGTCAGCATTGGCGTGCGGTATTATCTGGACGGGAAAGAGATCAGCCCCGCCGATATTGCGGGAAAAAGCGGCAAGGTCGAGATTCGCATCGACGCCAAAAACAACGTCAGCCGCAAGGTGAAGATCGACGGCAGGGAGCAGGATATTTACAGCCCGTTCCTGCTCGTCGGCGGCATGATCCTGCCGGAGGACAGCTTTTCCGGCATCACGGTCGAAAACGGCAAGGCCATCGGCGACGGCAGCAAAGAGATCGTCGTGTTCGTCGGCGCGCCCGGCATGAACGAAACGCTGAGGCTGGATTCACTCAACCTCGGCTCGCTTGATCTGCATTTTTCCGACAGCTTTTCCGTCAAAGCCGACACGAAGAGTTTTGAGCTGGGCAATATGTATTTTGCCGCGCTGCCGCTGGCCACGCTGATTGCCGATCTTGAGCTCCCTGAAACCGTCGGCGACCTCAAGCACACGCTCGACAAGCTCAGCGACCTGCAGGAAGCGCTTTCCGCCATCAACCCCGCCAAGCTCATCGAATCGCTTGTGGGCAGCGGCGACAAGATCAAGGAATTCACCGCCATGCTCAGCGACGCCGTGAAGCTTTACCAGAACAATAAGGCGCTGCTGGCCATCCTGCCCAAATATCTGACCGAAGAAAACATCGCCGCGCTGACCAAGCTGCTCGGCGACCTGGACAACACCGACCTGACCGAAGTGAAAAAGCTGCTGTCCAACCCCGTTCTGCTGCGCTTCTTCAAGGGCCTGCCCGAGCTGGCTAAAGACATGAACGCCGTGATGCCGATCGTGGAACAGTTCCGCACCGACATGGAAGACCCGGCGGTCAAGGCGGCGCTGGAGACGCTGCCGGAAACGCTTTCACAGCTCTCCAGCCTGCAAAGCAAAATCAACGAGAACCGTGAACTGATCGAAACGCTCAATTCGCTGCTCAGCGAAGATAATATCAACAAGATCTCCCGCCTGCTGGATTCCGTCGACGAGGCGACCTTTGCCGACGCGCTGAGCGATTACGGCGTTCTGGCCGAAAATTCCGACGCGCTCATGGCCTCCCTGTCCGCCATGCTCGACCCGGCAAGCAGCTATACCATTTATTCTCAGGCCGCTCAAGGTGCCGAAGCTTCCGTTATGTTTGTCTATCAAACGCCGAGTATAGCAAAACCGACTAAATAACAGCGCCTTTTCTTGTCAATTCTGCACAATGCTTTTTCATTAGAACTTATGTTATAATGATTTAGAATTGAGCTGTGGAGGTCTGTTCCATGAAAACATTCAGCAAGGTTTCAGCTGTTCTTTTGTCGCTCGCCGTCATCGCGGGCGTTCTGTTCACCAACGCGTTCGCCGCAGGGGTTCGCATGGGTGACGCCGACCTGAACGGCAGCGTCGACGTGGAAGACGCGCTGGTTGTGCTCCGCGCCGTCGCGGGCGAAAACGGTGCCTACCTCACCGCCGAACAGCGGGTCGCGGCCGACGTCACTTATGACGGCGTGGTCAATTCCGTTGACGCGCTGCGCATCCTGCTTTACGTTTCCGGTCAGGTTTCCAGTCTGGACACCATCGGCGGCGAAGAAGGCGACGATATTATCCTTTGATTGCTCCACCCCTTGTGGCTTCCCCTGCCCAGCGGGGCAAGATATTGATTTACAAAAAAAATAAGCAAAAAAGCTTGACTTGACCCTCTTCTTGTGGTACAATGCCTGTACCTCTGTAAGAGGGTTATTTTTTTGTGCCCTTTTTTGAGGGAGGCAATTTGAATTGGAGGTGCCGAATTATGGCCGGAGATGCAAGAGTCAGAGTCACTCTCTCCTGCACAGAGTGCAAACAGCGCAACTACAACACCATGAAAAACAAAAAGAACACACCCGACAAGCTGGAGATGAACAAGTACTGCAGATTCTGCAAGAAGCATACGCTCCACAAAGAAACAAAATAAGCGGGAGGTAACACCATGGCAAAGGATCAAAACGCAGAGGCCGCCAAAAAGGTTGCCGAAGCCGAAAAGTCCTCGAAGAAAAAGGCCGCCGGAAAAGACGGTCAGCCGAATGCTTTTGCCCGCTTGATCAAGAAAATCGCCCAGTTTTTCAAAGATCTCAAGGGTGAAACCAAAAAAATCATTTGGCCTGACGCCAAAACCGTATGGAAGAGCACCGGCGTTGTCATCGTCTGTGTCATCATCATCGGCGCCGGCATCTGGCTTGTTGATTTCGGCCTTTCCAAGGGCATTGACGTTGTGCTCGGCATCAACACCAAAGAAACCACGACGGTCGCCGCAGGAGCGGAAGTGACCGACGCGGCAAACAGTGTTGAAATTGCGACCGAAGCAGCAACCGCCGCTGCCGCAGAGGCATCCGAGGCGGCAACCGAAGCTGCCGCTGAAGCAACGACCGAGGCAGCGACCGAAGCTGCCGCTGAAACGACCGAAGCGGCTGCCGAAACAACTGCAGCTGCAGAAACGACCGAGGCGGCCGCCGAAACGACCGCAGCTGCGTCTGAAGCAGCCACCAAGTAAACACTTCGCAAACACGGAGGGCAACACAAATGGCTGACGACGCAAGATGGTATGTCATTCATACCTATTCGGGCTACGAAAACAAAGTAGCCGACAGCATCCAGAAAATCGTCGAAAACCGCGGTATGCAGGAACTGATCCTGGACGTGAAGGTCCCCACGGAGATCGTTACCGAAATTCGTGAAGACAAAAGCACGCACGAGGTGGAACGCAAAATTTTCCCCGGCTACGTGCTCGTCAAGCTCGCCGTTGATTACGACGATGAAGGTCAGGCAAAAATGACGGACGAAACCTGGTACGTGATCCGCAACACACGCGGCGTGACCAGCTTTGTCGGTCCCGAGAGCAAGCCTGTTCCTCTCACGGAGGAAGAAGTGCTCAAGCTCGGCGTTGAAAAGCGCGTGATCGAAGTCAGCTATGAAGTTGGCGACACCGTCAACATCATGGACGGCATTATGGACGGCTTCTCGGGCGTCGTACAGGAGATCGATCTGGACAACAACCTTGTCAAGGTCATGGTCTCCGCATTCTTCGGCAGAGAAACCATGGTCGAGCTGGAGCTCGATCAGGTGGAACCTGCCACCGATTAACACAAGGTAACAAGGGGCGATCCGCCCGTGTTATGGGGCTGTCCGCAGTCCCGTGGGAGAAGCAAAAATTCAAGCCTTGCTTCGCTCAACCACAATTTTGGAGGTGCAAACAATATGGCTCAAAAGGTAGTCGGCTTTGTTAAGCTGCAAATCCCTGCCGGTAAAGCAACGCCGGCGCCCCCCGTTGGACCCGCTCTTGGTCAGCATGGTCTGAACATCATGGCCTTCACCAAGGAATTCAACGAGAGAACCAAAAACGACATGGGTCTTATCATCCCCGTCGTCATCACCGTTTATGCTGATCATACGTTCAGCTTCGTGACCAAAACGCCCCCCGCCGCCGTTCTCATCAAAAAGGCCTGCGGCATCGAAAGCGGTTCGGGTGTGCCGAACAAGGTCAAGGTCGCAAACATAACCGGTGAGCAAATCAGAAAGATCGCCGAACAGAAAATGCCTGACCTGAACGCCGCCAGCATCGAATCTGCCATGAGCATGATCGCCGGTACCGCGCGCAGCATGGGCATCACTGTTTCCGATTAATGCTCCCGGGTGGGAGGAAAATCCGATTTAACCACTCTATAGGGAGGTAAACTAATGAAACACGGTAAAAAATATATCGAGAGCGCAAAGCTCGTCGACAGAACCAAACTTTATGAACCCGCAGAGGCTCTCGCCCTCACCATCAAGAGCGCGACGGCAAAATTCGACGAAACCGTCGAAGTACACATTCGTCTGGGCGTTGACTCCCGCCACGCTGACCAGCAGGTCAGAGGCGCGGTCGTGCTGCCCAACGGCACCGGCAAAAAGGTTCGCGTAGCCGTATTCGCCAAGGGCGACGACGCCAAAGCGGCGGAAGAAGCCGGCGCGGAGATCGTTGGCGCAGAAGATCTGGTTGCCAAGATCCAGGGCGAAGGCTTCATGGACTTTGACGTTGCCATCGCAGCGCCCAACATGATGGGTCTCGTCGGCCGTCTCGGTAAGCTGCTCGGCCCCCGCGGCCTGATGCCCTCGCCGAAGGCCGGCACGGTCACCCCGAACGTGGCC